>CACYBV010000424.1 GCA_902772745.1 uncultured Eubacteriales bacterium | reverse complement strand
TGCATCGATCACGATGCTGCTTTATAAGCCCGTTGTTATAACACTTCGAAAGGCACACCTTATTCCGGAATCCACGTCACAGTATAACAGGAGAAGTAAAAAAATCGGTACGACGATCGGCGTCATGGTTGTATCGGCTGCAGTTCTCGTGACCTGTATTATTCTGGTTCTTGTTCAGTCCGGGAAAATCTGAGTAAAAAAGAGACGCGGTCCGCTTTTTGGAAACCGCGTCTTCTTTTTTTTACTATTTCACGTTTTTAGTATACAGGCAGAAAAGCCCTTTTAGAAGCAGGTTTTCATCAACAATGATTTTCCTGCGGCATTCCGGTATGATAGCAGAGGCGTAACCGCCGGTTGCAACCACCGTGCAGGAAGAACCGAGTTCTTCCTGCATTTTTTCGATCATCCCGTCAATCATCGAAGCGGTTCCGAATACGGCGCCGGATCGCATCGCGTCAACCGTATTCGTTCCGATGACTTTTTTAGGCACGGAAATCGATATATCCGGCAGAAGACTTGTACCGGAAGAAAGCGCCTGGTAGGAGAGGCGGATACCGGGAAGAATCGCACCGCCCCGGTAATTTCCTTTGTCATCCACCGCGGTCAGCGTGACGGCCGTGCCCATATCGATAATGATCGCCGGAAGAGAATAGAAGTTCATCGCTGCGACAGCGCCGACAAGAAGGTCTGAAGCAAGCGTTCCGGGGTCGTCGATCCGCACATTGAGGCCGGTTTTCATGCCGGGTCCGACGACGAGACAGCGCACGAGGAGGAGAGAAGAAACAGCTTCCCTCAAGGGCTCCGTTGCGGAAGGCACGACGGAAGAGATGATGGCGCCTGTAAAACCATCCCTCGAAATTCCGTAAAAATCCAGAAGTCCCGAAAGCCGCACCGCTATTTCTGAAGAGGTCTCCCTTGCGTTTGTTGTAAGGCGGATCGTGCGGATGATCTGTGCGTTTTCAATGAATCCCAGAACAGTCTGGGTGTTTCCGGCGTCGATACAGAGGATCATGATAGGCCGTCCTTATCTTCTCATGCTTTTTCTGCCGATGCTGATGATCTGGACGATCACCGGGCTCAGGATCAGATTGAACAGAAGCTCGAAAAGGAAGTTTCCGCCGACAAGGCCGAAGATCATATACGATCCGGCATTTTCATAACCCATTCCTGCAGCCCACTCACGGATGGTAGGAAGGAAAAAGATCAGACATCCGAGAAGGAAAATACCGGTGTTGACAACCGGGCAGACGATGGCAGCCGCAACGACGCCGAGGTTGATTTCCCAGCTGTCTGTGTTCTTTTCGAGGTTTTTCAGCACGAGGGACCACTTCCTGAGAAGCGTGTAGACAATGCCCGAAACAAAACCCGCAAGCGTCCCCTTGAGAAGAACCGTGACAACTGTACCGAAAACATTGATTGCGAGGAAGGCAGCAGCGTCAAACATCAGGACGACGATGCTGAACACGAGACCGAGCCAGGCTCCGGCAAGCGGGCCGTAAAGCCAGGAAAAAATCCGTTCGCCTTTTGTCATATTGATTTTCCTGAAGGTATCGGCAGTGGGACAGTATACCGCAGCGCCGACAACGATTGGAATCAGCACTAGGGAAATGGAGAAGGGACCGAATTTGATGAAGGATCCGAGCATCTGCAGAACAACGACGATAGCCGTGAGAATTGCGAGTCCGGCAATCATGCGGACCACGAATTTTTTGTCTTTCATTGGATTTGCCTTTCTGCTGTCGCCCCGCAGTATTGTGTCGCGGGTGCGGCGCATCGTCTATTGTAGTGAAAGACAGAGAAAAAGTCAATGCGGGAAAATGAAAGAAAAAACAGCTGCAATCCTTTGAATATTCGTCAGTTTTATGCGGTATTTCCTCATTCTTTCCTTCTGTATCCGGCTCAGAAGGCAGTCCGGGAAACATCCGGGAAACAGTATTCAGAAAACAGTTTACGGAAACAGAAAGTTATGGTAAAATATAGATATCTATGGAAGGAGATATCGTCATGACCGATACCGAATACCTTTTGACAGGAGATGAAGTCAAGGATTGGGAAACCCTGATGTTTCTTTATGATTCTGCGATCCAGGAAATCAGGACCAAGATAGAAATTCTCCGCAATGAATTTCAGATCACGCACCATTATAATCCGATCGAACACGTGACATGGCGCCTGAAATCTGCCAAGAGCATTGTCCGTAAGCTTCGCAGGGAGGGGCATGAGACCGATATTGCGAGCATGCAGCAGTACCTGAACGACATCGCAGGCATACGGATTGTCTGCTCCTTCACTTCAGACATCTATAAGATTGCCGACATGATCTCAAACCAGGATGATATCAAGGTACTGATCATAAAAAACTATATTGCCAGCCCCAAGGCGAACGGATACAAAAGCTATCACATGATCGTCACGGTTCCGATTTTCCTTGCGGACGGACCGGTGGAGACCAAGGTGGAAATACAGATCCGCACGATCGCAATGGACTTCTGGGCGTCTCTGGAGCATAAGATTTACTACAAGTTTGAAGGCGACGCGCCGGACTATATCAAGGACG
>CACYBV010000423.1 GCA_902772745.1 uncultured Eubacteriales bacterium | reverse complement strand
TTGATATTGTTTTTCAGAATCCGGTTGCGGTCCTTTTCGGGAAGTGCGTTCAATTTTCTGACAATCGTTGAAAGCGGAAGTCTCTTTACACCAGGGTTTGCCATATCGCTGTCCTGCCTTTCTTAATTAATTTGCTCTTTTTTTGCAGTATACTATATGATGTCCAACAAATGTCCAACAGCTTCTTCCGTCTTTTTCAGATTGTCTTTTCCAAATCAGGACAAAAGCATTTTTGCTAAAATACCCGCAATCTCACAGGGCGGCTCCCGTTCACTCTTATTCAGCCATACACATACAACCCGGTAGGCTCCGTATGTCATATAGTTATACAGATATTCCGATGTACGATCTTCAAATCGGTCATCCCGCTTTTTCATGATCGCTTCTTTCACTGATTCCATGGAAAAAACTTTTTGGGGGAATGCGGGATCAACGTTGTTGTTAAAGATCTGTCTCGCGAATTCCAGATGATCCTCCAGATAGGCGCAGGCAGTCTCAATGGCCTTCTTTGTATCTGCCTCCGGATCCCGGACCAGGCTTGCAAGAAGGGAAAGCAGGTCGTTCTCCATATCCGTCAGAAGGTCAAACTGGCTTCCATAATACTTATAAAATGTCGTCCGATTGACGTCAGCCCGTTCGCAGAGTCCGCGTATTGAAATATGGTAAATGTCCTTTTCCTTCAGCATTTCGATCAGCGCGTCCTTCAGCATCCGCTTTGTCATTGCGGTCCTGCGGTCTTCTTTCTTTTCCATAAACTGCCTCCGGCATTTTTGTATGTACAATTATCAACACAACAGCCCGGTATGTTGAGGATCATTCCGTTCGGAACAATCTGTCGGTTGTTTCTGCAACACATGTTGACTATAATTGTATACATAGTAAGAGTGTATGTCAAGAAAAGGAAGAATTCTCCATGGAATATTTCTGGTATATCATTGCCGCCTTAGGCGCGGGAATCGGCACCGGACTGGCAGGTCTGTCTGCTGCGACAGTCATGGTTCCGATCCTGATCGTCCTGTGTCCGTCTTTCAGCGGAGAGACCGGTGCTTATCAGGCTACGGCAATCGCTCTGGCATCGGATATCCTCGGTTCCGCAGTGACAACTTATACCTATTCAAAGCATAAAAACATAGATCTCAAACGCGGCTGGATCATGCTTGTATGTATACTCGCCATGTGCACAGTCGGCAGTTATGTTGCTTTTACGGTTGGGAATGTTGTACTGGGCGGATTTACGCTGTTTCTCACGTTCTTCATTGGAATACGTTTTCTTGTAAAGCCTGATACGAGCCGGAAAACGCAGGCCTTAAAAGGCGAAAAGCTTGATGTAAAAGGAATCATCGTTTCTCTCTTTTTCGGACTGACGATCGGGTTTGGCACGGGCTTTGTCGGTACGGGCGGAGGAATGATGATGCTGGTGGTTTTCACGGCGTTTCTTGGTATGGAACTGAAAACTGCAGTGGGAACCAGCACCTTTATCATGACCTTCACAGCGCTGATCGCTTCCGTGAGCCACATCCTGATCCATCCGGCGATCATTCTGGAAAAATGGGACGCCCTGCTGATCTGTATCATTACAGCGACAGCGGCAAGCCTGTTGTCCGCCCGCTTTGCAAACAGGGTTAAAAACCGTACCGTAGGCCTTGTAACGGGTGCTGTCCTGACCCTGCTGGGCGGAGCTATGCTGATCCTGAATTATTGGAAATATCTGTCAGGCTTCAGTCTGATCAGGGATGTTTTCCATTGTATCGGCGTACTGGCAGCGTTTATCGCTCCGTGTCTTTTGATCCTGCTGCCGGTCCGATTCCTGACGAAGATCCCTTCCTTCATTTTCCGAAAGCTTCTGCATATTGTCGCATTCACCTGTGTTTCACTGACAATCCTTACCTCCAGGAACTGGCAGGCCGCCTCGCTTACCTGTGTTGTCTTCGCGGTCATCGTTTATCCCCTTCTCGTACTGGTTGAGAAGGAGAGCTGGTATCCAAAGCTGTTCGTGGAAAAGACAAAAGGAGAAGTCCGGCGCAGCCTTCTCATGCTGTTTCTGATGGTGGCGGTAATGATCGCCGTGTGCTGGGGAGTTTTCGGAGAGCCGGTCTTGTGCGCTGCCGCCATCCTCATGTGGGGGACGGGAGATGCCGCGGCCGCCCTCGTAGGCATTCCGTTTGGCAGGCATAAGATAAAGACAAGATGGACCGATGGGAAAAAGTCCTGGGAAGGAAGCCTGGCGATGTTTGCCGTTTCATTTCTGAGCGGATTTCTGATGCTTCTGACCGCACATAATGCAGGCCTGGGATATGTGTTTCTTTCAGCCTTTTTCGGTGCGCTTCTGGGTTCACTCATGGAACTGTTTTCCCCCAGTGAATATGATACGATAACCGTACCGGCGGTCATCGTCATAATTCTGCTTTTGTTAAACGGAACGATGTGTTAAGGCAGCCAAACGGCTGTCTCAAGTCCCGCCGCATCAAAAAAGATCTGGGTATGAAAAGTCCGGAAATGCCGCATTTCCAAATCCGGCGCAGGAGATTTCCCGGATCAGGTGTACTTGTCGAAGTAGTCCGGGCGGCGATGGACGGGCACATATACCTTGGGCAGACGGAATCACATCCGCCGCAGGCGCGCCGTTTTCAGCCAGGAAGCGGACGAACTCCGTTTCGGCGAGATAATCTTCTTCGCTTCGGTCTCCGAGGGCGGAAATACGAAGAACATACAGCTTTTCCCCGTTCCGGCTGACGCTCACAATCCGGTTCCGTCCGCCCTCGTGGCCGGATACCGGGGTAAAGGTGCAGTCTTCGAGGGCATAGAGCTTTTTTGTTCAAGGATGCTGGTCAATGACGAACCCTCCCGTCAGCACGGTTCCTTCTGTCAGAACAAACTGATGGGTTTCATCGCTGCAGCTTT
>CACYBV010000422.1 GCA_902772745.1 uncultured Eubacteriales bacterium | reverse complement strand
TGTCATAGATAAAGGGGCGCCCGGAAACGGTCCCCAGGTACAGGGTATCCGAAACTTTCACATAGGAAAGACCCTTGAAGGCGCATTTTCCCTCTTTCTTCAGTGTCAGCCGTCTCCGGGAAAGCTCGTCGCAGAGAATCATTCCGTAGGGATGCTTTTCCGAATTGCCGGTCACAGTATTCCATAAAACCGATTTTTTCATCTGATATACTCCGTACTCTTTCTTCTGTGCAGTTCGCTCGTGTCGTAGTATTCGCCGAATGCGCCGTAGGTGTAATTCTCCGGTTCACCGTCGCCGTTGTGGCCGAAGGAGCGGCCGACGTCATGCATGCGGTTCAGGTTCATCAGGAAGAAGAGGTTGTTGCCCTGTCCGCGGGTTCTGCAGGCCATCTCCTCATTCGCGTTGAAGACATAGATGCCTTCCTTGATCTTGATGTAATCGCCCGGCTCCTCGTAAAGGGTCTCGCCGTTCCGCTTCTTCATCTCTTCGTAACGCTCCGGATTTTCCTTTTTCAGCCGTTCAAAAGCTTCCTTCGGGATTGTCAGGCGGTAGTAACGTTCGGAAGAATACACATGGACGACCGCAAGTGTCCCGTAAGACCACTTGATCGAACGCCCGACAAGGTCCTCGGTGTAACCGTGGCGGAGCGCAGGAACTGTTCCGTCCTCTTTTCTGATCGCGCCGAAAGTGATTACAGGCTTCGGCATTTTCGGGTAGCGGGGATTCTGGCCGACCGTGCAGTAATTCTGCGTTACGAGGCTCTGCTCCATATCAAGGACAAAGGACAGACCCGCACGCGGCTTTGCTCCTGTCACCTCGAAATTGACGAAATAAGTGTCATTATCGGCCTTCAGGCAGTCGTAGACATATTCTTTCGCCTCTTTGTCTTTGATGCCGTATTTCAGCGTTTTTCGATCAATAAAGGCCAGTTCATACTCGTATCCGTCATCCATCACCAGATCAAATTCTTTTCCGACGAGTTCATAACAGAGCGGCGGCCGGTACTGGGACATGCCTTCGTATTGTTTCGGCTTCGGAAGCTCCTGATATTCCTGTCTCATACTCTCCCC
This sequence comes from uncultured Eubacteriales bacterium, assembly GCA_902772745.1. Taxonomy (GTDB): domain Bacteria; phylum Bacillota; class Clostridia; order Lachnospirales; family Lachnospiraceae; genus UBA1267. The sequence goes on along the minus strand of CACYBV010000422.1, from coordinate 1,215 downwards.
CTTCTCAGTGGATATAGTACATGCTCGGCATTTCTTTCACGGTTTTGGCGTCATACCACGCGCCGAAAGCGCCGAAGGTGTAGTTTTCGTCCTCGTTGTCGCCATTGGTGCCGAACGACCGGCCGACGTCGTGCATTTCCTTTAAATTCATCAGGAAGAAGAGGCTGTTTCCGTGGCCGTTTCTCCTGCAGAGGTTGGTCTCAACAAGGCTTACCGCGTAGAGTCCGTCGCGGATCTTCACGGCGTCCATGTAATCCTCGTAAGCGGCGGTCGGCCGTGGACGTTCCTCTCTCTTCTCTCCGCCGGGATTCATCATCTGCGGGTTGTTGCGGATCGAGCGTTCGATCGCGCGCGGCGTAAAGGCGACACGGTAATAGCGCTCCGACTGGTACACATGGGCAATGTTGAAAGAGCCGTAATTCCAGTCGATCGAAGTGCCCGCCATGTCTTCCGTATAACCGTGGCGCAGATGCGGAACCGTTCCGTCCGGCCGCACCATCGCGCCGAACTTGATGTCGACATGCGGCATTTTCGGGAATTTCGGGTCCAGCCCAAGCGTCGCGAAAGCGCCGGTGACAAGATACTCCCGCGTGTCCAGGATCAGCGTAATTCCCAGCCTCGGATGTGTGAACGGCCGCGCTTCGAAATTCACGAAATAGCACCGGTCATCCATTTTGAGGCAGTCGTATTCATACTCCTTCTCCTCCCCGGGATCGCCGTAGAGAAGCTTTTTCTCATCCAAAAATACAAGTTTTTTGTCGTATCCGTCGTCCATCACGAGTTCGAATTTCTTCCCCACCAGCTCCAAAGAGAGCGGCGGGCGAAAAATCGACAGGCCTTCGTATTTATCGGGCACCAGTTTCTTTTCGTCCGCCATCTTTATCACAGCTTTTCTGTCCGGTCAGGACCCATCATGCTGCAGAATTCCACTTCGCCGTCCGTGAGCTCCAGCACTCCGAGCTGAAGTCCGGTTTCTTCGTTGTAAATTGTCTTAAGGAAAGGACTGTCAGCAAAGACCTTGTCCACAATCTCCTGCGGCGCGTCCACAGCCGTTGCGCGCACGCGCACCCATCCGGCCTGCGGTTTCATTGCGCAGATACAGATCTTCGGATTGGCGACAATCTGCTTATAAACATTTTTATGCTTGCCGACAGCCGTATAAAGCTTTCCGTCATACTCCTGCAGCACGCCGATCGGGCGGACTTCAGGCTGATC
>CACYBV010000421.1 GCA_902772745.1 uncultured Eubacteriales bacterium | reverse complement strand
TTTATTTTTTTCTATTTTTTTCAAACAGACCCTTCCGGATTGCACAGAAAAAGCTTCAGCTGTCCCTCCGCGGCAAGACCCGGGATGTCATAGGGGAAAAAGATTTCCATCCCCTTTGCAATCTCCATTTCCGAGCTTCCCCCGTTCCATATCAGCTTTCCGCTGCCTCCTGTCACGATTCCGACCTGAGGGAATCCGGTGCGCAGAAGTTCCGTCTTTCCGTCCAGATTCAGCTCGCTGAAGGAAAAATAGCTGGTCTGATCCGGGCCGATCAGCATTCGTTCCTCGCCCCATTCACCGGAACGAATGATCTTTTTTTCCGAGCGCCAGCGTTTCAGGTTTTCTTCGTAGCTGCAGCCGTCATAAATATACGAGCCGAGAAGACGCTCGTTATAGAAATCCTCGGGCAGGTTCTCGCGCCATCTCTGAGGAAGTTTGCTCCAGGGCCGCGTTCCAAGCGTAATATCCGAAGTCTCCTGAACTTCGATGACGAGACATCCCGTTCCAAGCGCATGCGGAAGTCCTCCGCCCAGGTAATAGGCTTCCCCGATTTCTACCGGAATCTTGTGGCATAAATTCTCAAGGGCGGGAAGATTGTCTTCGTAAAAATACTTCTCCCAGAGTTCTCTCGTCACGCCCTCTTTGAAGCCCAGAAGGATATAGGCCGGTTCCTTTGTGTCGTCCCGGGTGCCGATCACGTACCAGCTTTCCGCCTTCCCGTGATCGCTGTTCCACATTTTTTTGGCCCATTCGCGGGTCGGGTGGCACTGAAGTCCGTATTGTTCTGCGGCGTCCAGATATTTGATCAGCATGCCGATGCTTGTACCGTTGACAGCCATATGCTTTTCACCGAGAATTTCCTCAGGATTCTCCTCCAGAATCCGGAACAGATAGTCCCGCCGTCCGTCAGGAAGCGTCACTTCCGCACATCCCCAGTACGGATTGTCCTCAGGGGGATTGCCAACCGGCATGGTGGATCCGATCCATGCTTCGGAACCGTTTTCAAAATCTCCTCTGCCGTTCGTGATTCCGCGGAATTTCTCGATCTCCCTCCCGCCGTACCAGCGGATCTGGTTCTGCACAAGCGTCCATGGTTCGTGATAAATGTTTCGCATGTTTTCTTCTCCTTGTCTTTTCAGCGGAAGCTGACATCTCAGGCCGGAGCCCGTCCGGTCATGCCGGTTTTTCACGATACGAAATCAACAGAAGATACCCCTCATCCGGTACAGAAACGCCGGCGGAAATTCATCACTTCAAAAGAAACCGGTTGTCAACGGCTTCCCGGTCAAAATCCGGGTGCTCTCCGGCCCATCCGACGGAAGGCATGCACAGAAGGAAAGACATGTCCTCATCGGAAATCGTAAACTCCGCCGGGTGAAGATTGGTCTCCATATGCGCAGTCGAGCTTGCTTTCGGGATTACGGCAATTCCCTGTTGAAGCAGGAAACGAAGCGCAAGATCTGAAACACCGACGCCGTAGCGCACAGCCATCTCCCGAAGTGCCGGATGCCCGAACATCCGCGTGCGGCCCAGCGGGCTCCAGGCCTGTACGAGTATGCCCTGCTCTTTACAGTACAGCACCGCCGGATACTGCATATGGCCGATATGAAGCTCCAGCTGGTCCAGTACCGGCTCCTCGCGCATCGTTTCCTGAAGCGCCATGATGTGGTGCGGCAGGAAATTACTGAGTCCGAGATCCCGGACGAGTCCCTCAGCCTTCGCGTCCTCCATCGCGCGCCAGCTTTCCCGGACTTTTTCTTTCCAGCCGGGATCGCCGGGGAACTCCTTGGGCCAGTGAATCATAAGAAGGTCAAGATACTCCGTCTGAAGCTTTCGAAGGGAGCTTTCGATCGACTTTCTGGTTTTCTCATAGGAAAGCTCTGTTTTCCAGACCTTTGTCGCAAGATACAGTTCTCCGCGGCGGATTCCGCTGTCACGAACTGCCTGTCCGATTACGTCTTCGTTCTGATAAAACGCCGCGGTGTCGATATAGCGGTAACCAACTGCAAGTGCGTCCCGGATGACCTGATAGCTCCTCCCGTCTGTGAGCTCGTCCGTCACCTTGTAGCTTCCAAAGCCGATTTCCTGAATCCGGGTTCCTGATTTCAGTGTAAACATGGCAGTATCTCTCCGAATGATGCAGTATATTTCTATGTTTTTATTGCCTCAAATATAGATTTACCACACTCCGGTCAAAAAGACAAGATCGGTATCGAAAAAACACCGCCCTGATTTCGCAAATCACCAGAACCGGCATCAAACCGCATTCCGGGATGGCATGCATTCGTCAGAACCAATGTGTGCCGGCGCACGTCATTTTCCTTACTAGGCTGAAAAAAAGGAACCGGCAGTGAACCGGTTCCTATTTCAAAACGGAGAAGGCGGGATTTGAACCCGCGCGCCGCTATTAACGACCTGCACCCTTTCCAGGGGTGTCTCTTCGACCTCTTGAGTACTTCT
>CACYBV010000420.1 GCA_902772745.1 uncultured Eubacteriales bacterium | reverse complement strand
ATTCTGGCATATGTGCTTCGGAAGCCGGTCTCCGCCGTGCTGGAGTCGGCAGACGGACATTCTGCGAATCTGACCGTCAGCGCGGACCGGGGAATGATCGTAAATATTCAGGGCACGCATTTTGTGGTGATTCGCTGGAAAAACGCCCAGTATCGGGTAGAGCTTCCGACGATGGCGGAGCAGGAGCAGGATCTTCGGAGATTGCAGGCTGAAGCGAATAATCCCGAAAGCAGTGTGAGCGGGAATGCATACCTCGGAGAGCGGGAAATCACTGGAAACCTGTTTGGTTTTGAGACTTCGGATGAAGAAGAGGTCTTTTTCGGGATGACTGTCCCGGAGGGCGTTCCTGTGAAAATCACGGGAACCGGGAAGGGGACGAATATTTCCCGTCTGCTTCCGAGGCTGAGTTTCGAATAAGCGCAGTCTTCCGTACCTGCGGATGATTGAAAAAAGAAGAGATGACTGAGATGCAGTGCCGATCGGAAATGCCGGTCGGCGCTTTTTGCGGTTCGCAATGAGGAAAACCGGCATACGCTTGCGTACGGAGATTTGACGAATGCCGGGAGTCCCGGAATGCGGCTTTGTGCCGCCTCCGGTGATTATGTCACGAGGAATCATTCGGAGTCTGATGCACGGCTCCGCCGGGAGACGGGCGGATTCTGCGTGATTTTTGCCACATCCTTTTGAAAAAAACCTGCATTTATCGGGGAATTTACCGATTTGCTTCCGGGTGAAAGGAAAAAACTTGATTTTCGCCGGGGCGTAGGCTATAATCGCAGATATATGTGGAAGAATACCCTCTGAATACGGAAAGGGCAGTGAAGAGACAGGAATGGGTGAAGTTCGGATCCAGCCGATGACGATCGGCGATTATGAAGATGTACGGGCGCTCTGGATGACCATCCGGGGCTTCGGTATCCGCGCGCTGGACGATTCCAGGGAAGACATCGAGCGGTTCCTCAGGCGCAATCCGACGACTTCGGTTGTAGCGGAATGCGACGGGAGAATTGTGGGCTCGATCCTGTGCGGTTCGGACGGAAGGCAGGGCTCGCTGTATCATGTCTGTGTCGCAAAGGACTACCGGCGGCAGGGCATCGGCACGCGCATGGTCGGGTACTGCATGCAGGAACTTAGGAAAATCGGCATCAACAAGGTCGCGCTGATTGCATTCAAGAACAACGACGCCGGAAATGCGTTCTGGAAAAAGATCGGCTGGAAAATGTCCAATGCGAATTATTACGAGTTCACGCTGAACGAGAAGAATATTACGGAGTTTATCGAGAGCGGGGACTGAGACGATCCCGCGGAAAAACCGGGTCCGGCATCGATATGCAGCCCGGAAGGAAAGGCAGCAGGATGAAGAAAATTACAGGAGGCGTGACCGCGCCGAAAGGCTTCTTCGCGTCGAGCGCGGCGGCCGGCATCAAATATCAGGGCAGGACGGACATGGCGATGGTGTATTCGGATGCGCCGTGCACGCTTGCGGGAACCTTTACGAGGAATATTGTCAAGGCAGCGCCGGTACTTTGGGACCGGGAGATCGTGCGCTCCGGCGCAAAAGGCCGGGCGGTCGTCGTCAATTCCGGCATCGCAAACGCGGGAACCGGGAAGGAAGGCATGGAAATCTGCGAAAAAACCGCTGAAGCCGCGGCGAAAACCCTCGGAATTCCAAAGGATTCCGTACTGATCGGATCAACCGGCGTCATCGGAATGCAGATTGCCATTGATCGGATCGAGCGGGGCATCGGGCTTCTCGCGGAAGGGCTGTCGGCGGATCCGGAGGCCGGAACCGCGGCTTCCAAGGCGATCATGACGACCGATACCGTGAACAAGGAATTCGCTTATGAAATCGAGCTTCCGGACGCTTCCGGCGAGAGCACGGTGATCGTGACGATCGGCGGCATGTCGAAGGGATCCGGGATGATTCACCCGAATATGTGCACGATGCTCGGCTATATCACGACAGACTGCGCGATCGAAAAAGGACTTCTGCAGAAAGCGGTGAGCGCGATCGTGGCGGATACTTTCAACATGATCTCCGTGGACGGCGACACCTCGACAAACGACACGCTCCTGGTGCTTGCAAACGGAAAAGCCGGAAACCGCGAAATCACCGCGGAAGATGAAAGCTATCGGATTTTCTATGAAGCGCTGTTTGCGGTCTGCCGGGATCTCGCGGTGAAGATGGCGGGAGACGGCGAAGGCGCGACGAAACTGATTGAGTCCCGGGTCATTCACATGGATACCGTGGAAAACGCGAAAATCCTCGCGAAGTCCGTGATTACATCGAGCCTTGTCAAGGCGATGGTGTTCGGAAAGGACGCGAACTGCGGAAGGCTTTTGTGCGCGCTCGGTTACGCTGGACCCGAATTCGACCCCGACACGGTGGAGATCCGTATGACCGGCGAAGGCGGTGAGATTCTTTTCTGCAGCGGCGGCGCGGTGCTCGGATTCGATGAAGAGAAGGCGCTTCAGATTCTGTCGGAGGAAAAAGTCACCTTCATCTCCGACATGAAAATGGGTGAGGCTTCGGCCGTCGCCTGGGGCTGTGACCTGACTTACGATTACGTGAGCATCAACGCAGATTACCGGTCCTGATTCCGTGTCATGCTGAGCGAAGCCGGTAAGTGAGACAGGAAATCTAAGATTTCCGCAGTCGTGCTTATGCACAGCGGACATCCCGTATGGAGATCGACAGAGCGGCGGGATCCCCCGGCTGCGGTCTTTGGCCTTCGCCCGGGAGGACAGAAAATCTGCACAAATATATAAACGAGGAAACATCATGGAAAATCATATCAACGAAGCGCAGGCCAAGGCGGAGGTCCTGATCGAGGCCCTTCCGTATATACAGCAGTTCAACCGCAAAATCATCGTCGTCAAATACGGCGGCGCCGCGATGACTGATCCCGCACTGCAGCTTTCCGTCATCAAGGACGTGACGCTCCTGAAGCTTGTCGGCTTCAAGCCGATCATCGTCCACGGCGGCGGAAAGGCGATTTCCTCCTGGGTCGCGAAGACCGGCAAAGAGGCGCAGTTTATCAACGGCCTCCGGGTGACGGACGCGGAAACCATGGAAATCGCCGAAATGGTGCTCGGAAAGGTCGGGAAGGACCTCGTCACGATGGTTGAAACACTCGGCGTGAAGGCGGCATCTGTCAGCGGCAAGGACGGACAGATGCTGCGCGTGAAAAAGCGCCTTTCCGGCGGACAGGACATCGGATTTGTCGGTGAGATCACCGAAGTCAATCCCAAGATTCTCTATGATCTTCTGGAAAAGGACTATCTGCCGATCGTTGCCCCGATCGGACTGGACGACAATTACGACACTTACAATATCAATGCGGACGAGGCGGCCCAGAAAATCGCTTCGGCGGTCGGCGCGGACAAGCTTGTGTATCTCACGGACGTCGAAGGCCTGTACCGGGATTTTAATGACAAGAGTTCTTTTATCAGCAGGATCAGCACGAAAGAGGCGGACGAGCTGATCGGCGGCGGTATGATCGGAGGCGGAATGCTTCCGAAGCTCTCAAACTGCACCGATGCGATCCGAGGCGGCGTCAACCGTGTGCATATCCTCGACGGAAGAGTCCCGCACAGCATTCTTTTGGAGATCTTTACCGATCAGGGCTTTGGAACGATGTTCTATAAGGAATAAGAGATCAGACGCCTCATCAGCAGGTTCTATCTGACAGCCTGGCGGAGCATTTCCCGAAAGGGGAGCGGCGAGGCGCGACGAATGCAGCAAAAAGGAGAAAACCATGGCAGACAGGACACAGACACTCATACAGCAGGCCGAGCAGGACCTCCTGCATACCTACAACCGCTACCAGATCGTACTCGATAGGGGCGAAGGCGTGCATCTTTACGATGTCGAGGGAAAAGAATATCTGGATTTTGTCGCGGGCATCGCAGTTTTCGCGCTCGGCTATCACTATCCGGGCTACGACGAAGCGCTGAAAGCGCAGATCGACAAAATTCTCCATACGTCGAATTATTATTATAACGAACCGGCGATCAGAGCGGCGCACCTCCTGAAGGAAGCATCGCAGATGGACCGCGTGTTCTTTACGAATTCCGGCGCGGAGGCGGTGGAAGGCGCGCTGAAAGCGGCCCTGAAATACGCCTACACGACGCGCGGGAAGAACGATTACGAAGTGATCGCGATGGAGCACAGCTTCCACGGCCGGACCTACGGCGCGCTTTCGGTTACGGGTAACGCGCATTACCGGGAAGCCTTCGGGACGATGCCCTGCAATGTCCGCTTCGCGGAGCTGAACAATCTCGAGAGTGTCCTCGCACTTGTCGATGAAAAGACCGCTGCGGTTATCGTCGAACCCGTTCAGGGCGAGGGCGGCCTGATCCCGGCGACCGAGGAATTCCTCTGGGGGCTTCGGAATCTGACCCGGGAACGCGGCATCGCACTGATCTTCGACGAAGTGCAGTGCGGCATGGGCCGCACGGGCTATATGTACGCATGGCAGAAATACGGAATCCGCCCGGACATTATGGCGACCGCGAAGGCTCTTGGCTGCGGTGTTCCTGTCGGCGCCTTCCTGCTGACGGAGGAATGCGCAAAATACAGCCTTGTCGCCGGCGATCACGGCACGACCTACGGCGGAAATCCCTTCGCCTGTGCGGCGGTCGCGAAGGTGCTCGAGCTCTACAAAGAGAACGACATCTGCGGCCATGTACAGGAAGTGGCGCCGTATCTCACGGAAAAACTGCAGGCGCTTGCCGATAAATATGACTGCATTTCGGAGCACAGGGGCACCGGGCTCATGCAGGGCCTCGTATTCGACCGGCCGGTCGCGCCGATCATCGCGGAGGCAATGAAAAAGGGCCTGATCCTGATCAACGCCGGTGCGAATATCCTGCGTTTTGTGCCGCCTTTAGTGATTGAAAAAGAGGATATTGACCGGATGGCTGAAATTCTGGAGCCGGTGATTGCAGGCCTTCCGTCATGAACACGGTTCTCGGGATCCTGGCGCATGTCGACGCGGGCAAGACGACGCTCGCGGAAGCCATGCTCTATACTTCCGGCGCGATGCGCCGGGCAGGCCGCGTCGACCACGGCGACACGGTCATGGATACGCACGCTTTGGAGCGTGCCCGCGGAATTACCATTTTTGCAAGTGAAGCGCCGATTTCCGTTGCGGGACGGCGCTTTACGCTTCTCGATACGCCGGGGCATGTGGACTTTTCGGCCGAAATGGAGCGGACGCTTTCCGTGCTGGACGCGGCGGTTCTCGTAATCTCCGGAACCGACGGCGTGCAGGCGCATACGAGGACCCTGTGGCGGCTCCTGTCGCTTTACGGCATTCCGACGGTCATTTTCGTGACAAAAATGGATTACGCCCGCTTTACGGAAGAGGAAATCCTCCGGAATCTTTCGGAGTCGCTTTCCGACAACTGCGTGAATTTCAGCGCGGACCGGGCGGTCCGTGACGAACAGATCGCAGTGAGTTCGGATTCGGCGCTTGACCGGTTCATGGAAGAGGGCTGCATTCCGGACGATATGATCCGGGGACTTCTTTCTGCCCGGCAGATTTTCCCGGTCTTTTTCGGCTCGGGGCTTCGGCTTACGGGCGTTTCGGAATTCCTCGAAGGCCTCCGGGAGAT
>CACYBV010000419.1 GCA_902772745.1 uncultured Eubacteriales bacterium | reverse complement strand
GAAATCACGCCCGCGATCTCCCAGTGGCCGATCGTCGAATCCTTGCCCATGCTGGTTTCCCGAAGCCGCGCAAATGCGGCTTTCGGATGCGCGACGCCTCCGCCGACGCCCTGGATATTGAAAAGACCCAGTTCCTCTAAGGTCGGACAGTAGAAATTCTCATGGTTCCGGATTGCCCCTAAAGTATCGCTCCCTTCATCTGAAAAAAGCGCCGCGTCCGGAGCCTGTCCGATGCCCATGCTGTCGAGTACGATAATAAATGCCCGTTTACTCATGCGATCTCCAGTGCGATTTCCATCATATCGGTAAAGCTGTTCTGCCGCTCCTCGGCCGTCGTCTCCTCCTCCGGATAGATGAAGGAATCGCTGATCGTGCAGATGCAGAGCGCTTTTTTACCGGCGCGCGCCGCATTGCAGTAAAGCGCCGCGGATTCCATCTCGACGCCGAGAACCCCCATTTTGGCCCAGTCCATCCCCGAATTGTCATCCTCATAGAACATGTCCGAGGAGAAAATGTTTCCGACCCCGAATCGCAGGCCTCTTTTTTCACAGGCCTCGACCGCTTTTCTGAGAAGCCCGAAATCCGCGATCGGCGCAAAGGTTCCGGGAAGCCGGTACTGGGAAGCATAGTTTCCGTTGGTGCAGGCGCCCTGTGCGAGAATGATGTCCCGGACATGCAGGTCCTTCGAATACGAACCGCAGGAGCCGACACGGATGATATTCTGCACATCATAGAAATTGAAAAGCTCGTAGGAATAGATGCCGATCGCGGGCTGTCCCATGCCGGATGCCATGACGGACACGCGTTTCCCGTGATAGGTTCCGGTATAGCCCTGGACGCCGCGCACGTTGTTCACGAGTACGGGGTTTTCAAGGAAATTCTCCGCGATGAATTTCGAGCGCAGAGGATCGCCGGGCATCAGCACGGTTTCGGCGAAATCGCCGGGTTTTGCGTTAATATGAGGTGTCGGCACTGCCATCTTTCTTTTCCTCCTCTGCTTTGACGATTTTTACGATCCGCGACGTTCCGAGGCGGGACGCGCCGAGCCCGATGAACTTCTCCGCGTCTTCGATACTGGAAATCCCGCCTGCGGCCTTCATTTTCACATTCGGACCGATATTCTTTGCGAAAAGTTCGATATCCGCGAAAGTCGCGCCGGCTTTAGAAAAACCGGTCGATGTCTTGATATAATCCGCGCCGGCTTCCGTCACAAGGCGGCACATCGTCACCTTCTCTTCCTCCGTGAGCAGGCAGGTTTCGATGATGACCTTCAGGATTTTCTCTCCGCAGGCCTTTTTCAGGGTGCGGATTTCTTCCCGGACAAAGTCTTCGTTCCCTGCTTTCAGCTCTCCGATATTGATGACCATGTCGATCTCATCGGCGCCGTTATGAAGTGCATCCTCCGTCTCGAAAAGCTTTACAGCCGTCGTATTCGAGCCGTTCGGGAAGCCGATGACGGTACAGATCGCGAGCCGGTCCCCGACGTATTCCTTCGCCTTTTTCACGTAATACGGCGGAATGCAGGCGGATGCGGTATGGTACTTCATGCCGTCGTCCAGTATGCCCTGAATGTCACTCCAGGTCGCCGTCTGCGTGAGTAATGTATGGTCGCATTTTGAAAGGATTTCACTGATATTCATTGAATTCCCGATTCCTCCTGTTCTTTTTTCTTTCTGAGCCAGCACTTGCGGCACATCGCTTCATACCGGTCGTTTCCGCCGATCAGGATCTGGCTCCCCTGAAACACCACATGGCCCTGTTCGTCAAAGCGGGCATTTACGGTCGCCTTGGCGCCGCAGCGGCAGACGGACTTGATTTCCGTGACGGACTCCGCGATCTCGAAAAGCCGCCGGGATCCGGGGAAGAGGTGCGTCAGGAAATCTGTCGCAAGCCCGAAGCACAGGACCGGAATGTCGCATTCCATCGAAACGTATCCGAGCTGGTCCACCTGCTCAGGCGTCAGAAACTGGCATTCGTCGACGATGATGACGTCGATGTCGCGGTGCTCGTCAAGGTACAGCCGGTAAAGGTCCCGGTCCGCGGATACCATGATGCAGGGCGCGGAGAGGCCGATGCGGGATCTCACGACGGACTCTCCTTCCCGGGTATCGATCGCGGGTTTCAGGAGAAGGACTTTCATGTCCCGCTCTTCGTAGTTGAATTTGGTGATCAGCGCCTGGGCGGTCTTGGATGAGCCCATAGTGCCGTATTTGAAATATAATTTTGCCATAAATATTTCCTGTCCCGCTGCTTTTCGATGCCGGTTCGTTCCCATGCAGGATGCGGGCACGGCATTTCCTGAGGCCGGTTGTCTTTTTCAGTGTTCTCAGCTGATCCGGTCGAGAACCAGCGGTTTCTTCCTCGGCGCTTTTTCCGTATACACGACGGATCTGATCAGGATGTCCCTTGCCTGATCAACCTTCTGCGGATCCGATGTGAAAAGCTTCGCGATCACATCGCCCCGGCGAACCCGGGCGCCGGTCTTTTTCAGGAGAAGAATTCCCGCGGTATTGTCGATCACATCGTCCAGCGTGTTCCTTCCGGCGCCCAGAGCCAGGCTTGCGCGCCCGATTCCTTCGGTGTCCATGCCCGCGATATAGCCGTCCGTCTCGGCACAGACTTCGGCTGTGACCGGAGCGGTTCCAAAGAGGCTGTAGTCCCAAAGCACCTCCGGGTTTCCTCCCTGGGCGCGGATCATTTCCCCGAACAGCGCAAGCGCACGTCCGGAGCGGATCGCGTCCCGTGCCATGTCTTCGCACTGTTCGAGGCTTTCTCCCTTCCCGTAGAGGTACAGGATTTCCGAGGAAAGCGCAGCACAGAGATCCGTGAGGTCCTTCGGGCCGCGGCCTTTCAGTGTTTCGATGGACTCGATGACTTCAATTGCGTTTCCGACCGCTGACCCCAGCGGCCGGTCCATATCGGTAATCAGCGCAGTCACACGTTTTCCCGCGGCTTTCCCGATGTCCACCATTGCCTCGGCAAGTTTCCGGCTGTCGCGGCGTGTCTTCATAAAAGCGCCGGATCCGGTCTTGACGTCGAGTACGATCACATCGTCGTCCGCCGCGAGCTTCTTGCCCATAATGGACGATACGATCAGGGGAAGACTGTCGATCGTCGCGGTCACGTCCCGGAGCGCGTAAAGTTTTTTGTCCGCCGGTGCGATCTCATGGGTCTGGCCGATGATCGAAAGCCCGATCTCATTGACGTTCCTTAAGAAATCCTCTTCCGGGATGTCAGTCCGAAAGCCCGGAATCGACTCCAGTTTATCAATCGTGCCGCCGGTATGCCCGAGGCCCCGCCCGCTGATTTTCGCAACTTTCACACCGAAGCTGGCCACGACAGGCACCACAATCAGGCTCGTCTTATCGCCGACGCCGCCCGTCGAATGCTTGTCCGCGCGGATCCCCCGAACCGCCGAGAAATCCAGCCTTTCGCCGGAATCCCGGATCGCGAAAGTCAGTTCCTTCGTCTCCTCCAGGTTCATCCCCTTATAGTAGATCGCCATCAGGAGTGCAGAAACCTGGTAGTCCGGTATCGTGCCTTTTGTTACACCTTCAATAAACCATCGGATTTCGGCGGGACGAAGGATGCCTCCGTCCCGCTTCTTCCGTATCAGATCAAACATCCGCACGGTGTCTACCTCATGCCTTTATCGTAAGGAATGCCCTCTGCCTTCGGGACGCCGGACTTCTTGGCGGTCAGCGCCAGAACCACGAGAACAACCACATAGGGAATAATGTTGTAGAAATACATCGGAAGCTTCATCTTCGACAGAAAATCGATCGAGGATGAGACCGGTCCGATACATTTCAGGAAGCCGAAGAGAACTGCGCCGAGCGCGATTCCCAGCGGTTTCCAGTTTCCGAAAATCATGATCGCCAATGCCAGGAAGCCCATACCGCCGACCGAAGATTCCGCGGTACCGTCCGCAATCGTAGCGATATAGGCATAACCGCCGATGCCTGCGAGGAATCCGGAAATTGTCGTACCCAGATACCGCATCTTGAATACGTTGATACCGACCGAAGCCGCCGCCTGAGGATGCTCGCCGCAGGAGCGCATCCTGAGGCCGGTCCGGGTCTTGTAAATCCAGACGGACAGCACAACAAACAGAATCACGATGACATAAGTCGAAAGATAGGCCTTATCTCCGAAGATCTGTACAAAAGCCGGAAGGTCGGGGTTCTTAATGACATAACCCGCAAAATTCGCCGGCATCTGGATCTTCTCGCTGTTGAAAAGCGAGAGTGCGAAAGCATTCATAACCGCAGGAGCCAGCATATTAAGTGCCGTACCGCCGATGGTTTGGTCGGCCTTCAGCGTAACTGCCGACAGCGACAGCAGAAGGGAGAACACGGCAGCCGAAACGCCGGAAATCAGCAGTACTACAAGGAACATCAGCTGAACATTGTCGGTAAATATACCGGCATTAACAAAGGTCTGTGCAAAGATCGCACCGATAAATGCGCCGAAAACCATCTCGCCTTCGAGGGCCAGATTGATCACGCCGGAGCGTTCCGCAAACATACCTGCAAGCGCCACAATCAGAAGCGGAGCCGCATAAACCAGTGTTTTCTGAAGTAAGAATACCATTACTCTTCCGCCTCCTTTCCGTCAGTTTCCGGATTCTCCGGTTCTTTCAGCACCTCCGAAACTGAATCAGATGCTTTTTCCGGTTCCTTCAGTTTCTCCGCAGGTGTATCTTTGTCTCCCATGATTTCCGGTCTCACTACGGAAACCGCTGCAGCAATCGCTCCTGGCGCCGCCGGAGCCGCCGTGACAGCAGCTTTTTTCTTCTTCCGTGACAGCAGATCTCCGAAAAGCCGCGAGAAACCGGCGAAGTAGATGATCAGCGCGATGATGACATCCGCGATATATTTATTGAAGCCCGCGCTTGACAGATTATCGCCGCCGATCGAGAGATAACGGATGAAGAGACTGACGAAAATGACCGCAATCGGATTACTGGATCCAAGAAGCGCTGCCGGAATGCCGTTGAAGCCGTAATCCGGAAGTTTTTGATAAGCGCTTGAGAACTTGAACTCAATGCCGGGATTCAGGTAGTAGATCGCGCCGCCGACCGCCGCAAGACCGCCGGCAATCGCCATAGAGAGAACAATGTTGCGTTTTTCGTTCATGCCCGCGTAACGCGCGCCGTATTTATTTGCGCCGCAGGCCCTGAGCTCATAACCAAAGGTAGTCTTCGTCAGCATGATATAGATCATAATGGCAATCGCCACCGCAATGATAATTCCGAGATCCAGGTATGAGCCTGAGAAAAGCTTGTCCAGCCCGATTTTCGGCGTTCCGTTGCCGGTGACAGACGTTGTGATAAGATAGCCCGACTTCCCGGACCCGGTGTTGATGATCTGCGGCATTGAACTGAACACCCAGGTAACAACATTCGCTGCAATCCAGTTCGTCATAATACAGACGATAACCTCATTGACATTGAAGAAAGCCTTGAAGAGGCCGGGAATCGCGCCCCAGATCATACCGAACAGCGCACCGACGATCAGAGCAAGAACCCATACAAGAATCCCGAGTCCGGGCTTCCCCGTCGTGTTGATGTTCAGGGCAACCAGAAGCGATCCCATTGTTCCCATCAGGAACTGTCCGGCCGCGCCGATATTGAACAGTCCCGTCTTGTATGCAATAGCGACAGATACGCCGGTCATGATCAGCGGTGTCGCATAAAATATCATATCACCGAGATTGGTGACCACATACTGCGCAGTGCCGCTTGAGAAAGGACCGCCGAGAAGGATTGTAAGGCCATGGAAAGCATCACTGACAGTGAGCGAATCATTTACAAGGCTCAGGATCACCATGACAACAAAGCCTATGATCAGTCCGCAGAGAATGCAGAGAATCGAGGCGCAGACAGATTTAAACCCCTGTTTTTTGAATATATTACTCATGCCTTATGCCTCCTTTGCCTGGTTTCGCTTGGCACCGGCCATGTAGAGGCCGAGTTCCTGGACCGTCGTCTTCTTGGGATCCAGTTCGCCGACGATCTCCCCTTCGTAGATCACGAGAATCCGGTCGGACAGGCTCATCACCTCGTCCAGTTCGAGGGAAATCAGGAGAACCGCCGCACCCTGGTCGCGCTTTTCGACAATCTCTTTATGAACCGATTCAATCGCACCGACATCCAGGCCTCTGGTCGGCTGAATCGCGAGAAGCAGCCTGTGCTCGTGGTCCAGTTCCCTCGCAATAATCGCCTTCTGCTGGTTGCCGCCGGACATCGAACGCGCACTCGAAAGCGCACCCTCGCCGGAGCGGACATCAAATTCCTCAATCAGCTGATCGGCATATTTCCGAACCTCGTCAAATTTGATGAATCCATGGTTCTGGAAACGCGGCTCACGATAGCGTCGGAGAACCATATTCTCCTGCAGCGAGAAGTCCAGAATCAGGCCGTGCTTGTGACGGTCTTCCGGGATTACGCTGATACCGTGCTCTGCCCGATAGAGAATGCTCTTCTTTGTTATATCATCTCCTTCCAGCACGAGTTTTCCGTTCTCGCACTTCTCGAGTCCCGTCAGCGCGTAACCGAGTTCTGTCTGGCCGTTCCCGTCGATGCCGGCGATACAGACGATCTCTCCCGCATGCACGGTGAAACTGACGTTCTTTACGGCGTCTTTGTGGTGGGACTGGCTGCGGACGCTTAGATTTCTCACCTCAAGCACCGCCTCCTTCGGCTGCGCGGGCTTCTTTTCGACTTCAAAATTCACGGAGCGCCCGACCATCATCTCGGAAAGTTCTTCCTTGGAGCTGTTCTTTACATCCACAGTTCCGATGTAGCGGCCCTTCCGGAGCACTGAGCAGCGGTCTGCGACTGCCATGATTTCATTCAGTTTATGCGTAATAAAGAGAATGGATTTTCCTTCGGCCACAAGGTTCTTCATGATCTGCATCAGTTCATCGATTTCCTGCGGCGTTAAAACGGCGGTCGGCTCATCAAAAATCAGGATTTCATTGTCCCGGTAAAGCATCTTGAGGATTTCTGTCCTCTGCTGCATACCGACGGTGATGTCCTCAATGATCGCGTCGGGATCGACTGCAAGACCGTACCTTTTGCTGAGTTCCTCGACCTTCTTTCTCGCTGTGCTTTTCTTCAGGAATCCGCACACAGTGTCTTCATTGCCGAGGATGATGTTGTCCAGGACGCTGAAGTTCTCGACCAGTTTGAAATGCTGATGCACCATTCCGAT
>CACYBV010000418.1 GCA_902772745.1 uncultured Eubacteriales bacterium | reverse complement strand
GGGGCCGTATCTCCTCTGAGGTGACGGTCTCAGGTCCCCTCATATAAGGCACAATAAGCCTCGGCTTGTTTGTATAGGTCTTTAAAAAGCGCCGGATGGTTCTCACATCCGCAGGCTCAAATCCGCCAGCTCCCCTCAGAACTGACCGTCCATGATCTCGCTGTAGGCCGCGAAATCCAGAAGTGCCCCGTCTTTGCTGACGATAATTTTCGCCTTCCGGGCCTGCTCATGAAGCTTCTTCTGCTCGATCGCAAGGACCATCGTTGTGAAAGCGGAGTCGGTCTTGCCGTCGCGGTTTCTTGCGCGGCGGTGCGCCAGGGTCTCCTCCGGCGTGGAATTCAGAAGGATCGGGATGTCCACACCCTTCAGGTAATCGCTGTTTCCGTGGGTCCATTCGACGATCAGGACATCGATATCGGAGAAATCCACCGGGCTGTACCAGAGCTCGGTTTCCGTCCGGCCCATGCGCTTCAGGAAGATTTCTTTCTTTCCGTCCTTAAAGGCCGCGAGAATGTTGGAAACTTCCTCGAAATCAATTTCGTTTGCGGTTCCGAGATAGCAGCGGAGCGCTTCCTTCCCGTACTCGATGTAGGCGGAAAGCCAGGGGTATTCGACGATGAGCTTCGGATCCGGATCGACTTCCTTTTCCTGAAGTTTCCGGAGAATCTGTCCGTTTTCTTCCGTGTAAACGCCCTCCATGAGCATGCCCCGGATGCCGGAGCGGCGGAAAGTGTTGAGGCGCTCGGCGTCATTGTATTTCGGGATGCGCCGCGGATAGTTGTCGCCGGAGAGCACATAGGAACGGATTCCGAGGCTCGTAAGATAATAACCGAGGACCGAGGCGATCTCGGATTTGCCGACGCCCGATCCGCCGCATACGCAGAGGACGGCTTTTTCTTTGCCGTTCTCCTGAAGTTTTTTTAGAAGCTCCGGGAAGATGACCTGCGCTTTTTTCACATGTCCCTCGCCGATCTCCACTTTATCGCCGGGCATATCGCCGTGCGGAATATCCGCCGTGATTTCGGGGAAGGACCAGCCTTCCCTGAGAAGTTCCTGAATTCTGGCAAGCATAAGGTTTCCTCCTTGCTTTCGATAAACAGCTGTGCAGTGCGAACAGCACTGTATCCATAATAATCCTACAATACAGTATAGCCTTTCTTTCCGGTATTTCTATCAAAAAAGATAGCCGGACTTTCGTTTTTCTGACTTTCTTCCCCAATGCGGGAAAACCGGAACATGTTCGTTTCAGAAGAACCGCCACCGGGACAGGAGCAGCCCCGGGATCACCACGATCAGGAAGAACGCCCAGCTTACGAGTGTGAAAGTCCTGACAAAAGCCCTGCCCTGTCCGGGGTATTCCCGCACATAGATCCGGTAGTTGATCACGGATGCCAGTGATCCGATCAGGGAGCAGAGCCCCGCTGTATCCGCGCCGTAAATCAGTCCGGCGAAATTCTCCGAGAAAGGATACAGCACAATGGACGCCGGCACGTTGGAAATGATCTGGCTCAGGCCGATCGCCCACCAGTATTCCCGTCCCGACACAGCCCGGCTCAGAAATCCGGCGATCTTTTCATTGGCTGCGATAGAACTTGAAAACACAAAGAAGCACAGAAAAGTGACAAGAAGCACGTAATCCACCTTCCGGAAGAGTCTGCGGTCAAAGATCAGGATTGCCAGTAGTACGGCAGCAGCCGCGATATACCACCAGGCGGTCCGGCTGACGATAACCCCCAGGACCAGGAGAAACAGGAGTCCATAGAGGATGCGCTTTCCCTTTCTTTTTGGATCCCAGGCACTCTTTGCCCCCTCTGCGGCAATCTTCTCCCGCGGATTTTTCCGGTACAGGAAAAATACAAATCCTATGAGAAGAACCGCCGACATCAGGCACAGGGGCAGCATATGGAGCATAAAATGCCCGGCGCTGACACCCGCCTGCCCGTAGAGGAAAAGGTTCTGGGGACTTCCGAAGGGAGTCAGCAGGCTTCCGCGGATCGCGGCGATGTTCTCTATGGAGATCACAGGCAGAATAAAGCGCTCCTTTCCGCCGCTTCTGAAAAGCAGGATGGTCAGCGGAACGAAAATGATCAGCGACACGTCATTGGTGACGAACATAGAGCTGAAAAACACCCCGAAGATCAAAAACAGCGAAAGCGCAGTCATCCGTTTCAGCCCCGCGGCGAGCCCGACAAGGGGCCGGAGCACATTCTCCTGCTTGAAGCCCTCAAGCACACAGAGCATCATGAGCAGGATTCCGAGCGTCCGCCAGTCAATATCATAAAGAAGCCGCGCCGACGGCGGCGTAATGATCATCGCCGCTGCCGCCGCCGCAAGCGAAAGCGTAAGCATCAGTTCCTTTTTCAAAAACAGCAGGATCTTCTTCACTTCTTCTCCCTCACCAGGCAGGACGGATTCTCCGTTCCTACCGGAGCATTATAGCAAACTCCGTCCGCGGATGCAATGGCAGAAAGAGACTGACTGCATGAAAAGGCGCCCCCCGTATTTCACAGGAAGCGCCCCATAAAAGCAGTTGTTTTCTTACACGAAGTAATTCCACATGTCTTCCGTCGGAACATAAGTCACGGGAAGCGCATCTCCGACGAGTTCCTGCACCCATTCCTTCGCGTAGCGCATGCCCATCTCTTCCCAGTTAAAATGGCCGAGCGTGATAACCGCCTTTCCCTGTCCGAGCTGCACCGCGTCGCGCACATAGCTCAGCACCGTCCAGTCGATTGTCTCCCCGGGCAGCAGTACGTCGACGCCCTGTTCCTCGAAGTAGCGGATCATTTCAACCGAATACTCCTTGAATTCGCCGCCGTGGTTCTTCTCCTTCATCGGTCCGGGGAACAGGTGGCC
>CACYBV010000417.1 GCA_902772745.1 uncultured Eubacteriales bacterium | reverse complement strand
ATACTCACGAAGAAACGGCGTCAGCTCGTCTTTGATGCTGTCGAGTTCCTCCTGCGTTTTGTCTCCGTTATCCAGAGCGATGTGATCTGCGATATCGACAGCCGAAATCTCTCCGTCCCAGACTTTCTGCAGGATCGGCTGCACTTCATAAAACCCTGTATCATGAGGCGCGCCTCCGTTTTTCGGAACCAGGTAAGCCGAGAGATACACCTTGTCTCCGAAATCTATTGTATCGCAGATGACGCAGTTCATATCGCCCGCATCATATTTCATGTCTCCGAAAATGACGCCCTCATGATCCACCCGGATCATCCGGGCGAATTCGCTGTTTGTATAGCTTCCGATAACTGCGCGGTACCCGTCCTCACAGACGGCCGCGTTCGAGACACGGTAAGTACCGCTGCCGAGTATGCTGTTCGTAACAGAGAGTTCTTTTCCCTCCGGAGAAAAACGGCTGATCGTCAGCTTTCTGTAATCGCCGACGCTGAAGACCGCCAGGGTTCCGTCCGCTTCCTCCAGTACACAATCGACACGGTCCGTGTGGAAATCATGCTCAAGCTTCCGGATCCACATGATGTTCCCGTCCGCATCGGCTTTCATGATCCAGGCCGGTGAATCCTGCTCGCCGTCCCATATGTAGGTATTTCCCCAGACGATAACACCGTCGGAAATCTCCGTAAAGCCATTTGCCCAGAAGTCCGAAAATACAGTCGTATGTGCGAGTTCTCCCCATTCATAAATCTCGAGAATGCTGCAGTCAAAGATTTCGAAACCAAGTTCCGGATCGGTTTTGAATTGCTCGCTCAGGCGGTAAGATTTCGGCGTCTCTGTGCCCTTTTCAGCCGATTCTCTGAGCCGGACGCGGTATTTCCAGACTTTCTTCAGTTCTTCGGGCGTTTCCGCTTTCTGCTCAATCATATAGCCCTTCAGGAGTTCCCCGGTCTTCTCCGCCGTAAATGAATCTGTCATAATGTCCCGGTAAATTTCCTTCATTTCTCCGCGCGTCAGTCCTTCTGTCGGAAGCCCGTTTTCCTGAAAGAACTGCACCGCAGCCCGATACTCCTTCGCTTCCGCACGGATTGCGAAGATTCCGGCGCCGATTCCTGCGACAAGCACCGCCGCCGCTGCGAGAAGCAGTGCTCTTTGGAGGCGGCTTCCATGTTTTCTGCCTGGGGATCCGCCGAAAGAACTGTTTCCTGCGTTCGGGTCCTGCGAAAGGCCTGCTTTTTCAATCGTCAGGGACCGGATCCTGTCAGTTGTTTCTTTTCCGATTTCTGCATTAATCTCATCCGAAAGCAGCTGGTCCAGCTCTTCCGGTTCCAGTTTATCCATGATATCCGTAAGATTTTTCATCTGTTTTCCCTCCTCAAAAGCCTTTCGCGGAGCCTTCCGACCGCCCGGTGCGTTCTCGTATCCACGTTGGAAACGGAAATTCCCAGAGCTTCCGCGATTTCCTTCGACGACTGCTGCAGGTAAAACTTCCGGATGACAATTTCCCGGTCCGGAGATTCCAGCGCACGCACCGCCAGAAGAAGCTCCGCGCGCTGTTCCCGGGTTTCGAAATCTCCCTCAAGAGAATAGTCATCCGCCGGTTCCTGAACTTCGTCGTCCTGCATCGAGAGCTTTCCCGCTTCGTTTTTCCGTTTCCGCAGAAGGTCTCCCGCGTTGTTTGCGGCGATTTTCGAGAGCCAGGCCCTGATGCTGCCCTTCGACAGTTCGAAACGCTCCAGTGATTCCCAGAATTCGCAGAAAGAATCCGCCACACAGTCCTCGATATCCTCCTCGGAGAAAAGCGTTTTCCGAAGCCGTCCGCGCACAACATAGTACAGAAGGCCGCTGTACTGACAGACTAGCTCCTCCATCCCGCGGTTCGGGTTTTCCCTCAGGAGTTTCAGAATTTCGCTGTCCGGTGTCTGAGTTTTTCTGTCCATCGCGGTCCTCCTTTCGTCTTTAAAAACACCCGGAATGTTCTTCTGTACTCTTATGCGCTGACCAATTAAAAATCTTACAGGAAACTTTCCAAAATAATACATGATATCAGGGGCAGAAACCTTCAGGACAGCAAGCGTGCCTGCCTGTGGATGAAAGGCTTAATGACCCGCCCCGGATATCAGCTTTTGACCCTTGCATCATTTTACCAGAAAAAGAAACACAGGGACAGATGCTGCAGCTGCAAAATGCTCCACAAAGCATCCGTCCCTTTTACTGACTGCTGTTCTTTAATAAATATCAGATTCCGAAGCCGGCACTCAGAATCTTCCTTCCGGCTTCGGTACTGAAAATCTGATCGTATGCATTCCGCACGTTTTCCGCGGAATACCGGTTTTCCTCCGCATTGACGATGTAATCCGCTTCGAGAAGGATCCGGTGGTCAATCCCGAATACCGGGTCGTAAGTATGATGGTGTGAGACCAGAAGCGCCGCACGGCCGATAAGCGCTTCACCTAAGCCGCATTTTTCGAGAAACTCCCGTACGAGAGGATCGCTCTCCTGTTCCTGGAGCTTTCAGTCGGCACGGCCGTATTTTTCGCGGCAGTACGGCACTGCAATATCGTGGATAATCGCCGAAACTTCTGTCAGGTACTGCGTGTCCGGATCCAGGCCTTCCAGCTCTCCGATGGTCTTTGCATACGCCCAGACCTTCACAAAATGCGCGATATCGTGCAGGTTTCCGTTTGCATGCGCGATCATTTCCTGCATGATTTCCGAAACTGTCATTTTCGTTCTCCTCTATTGCAAAACAGCTGCAGAAAACCACT
>CACYBV010000416.1 GCA_902772745.1 uncultured Eubacteriales bacterium | reverse complement strand
CCGCCTTCTGATAATCCTCCGGGCGTTCGAAATTATTATCGACATCTTCTGAAGGATCACTGTCCAGACGTTCCGCATTCTGAACCGTACTGTACAAAGAGTAATAATTCATATAATACCAGAGCTTGTCGAGTTCTGTCTCCTGTGCGCTGAGTCCTTCTTCCGCTTCCTGGTTCAGTTCTTCCTGAGTAATATCCTGGATGGGTTTTTTGGGCATGTTTGCTTCCTCCCGTATGATCCTATACTGTTTTGCAAATTATGAACGACTATTCCGGATCCTGCCCTGAATGCCCAGGTCCGGCTTACAGATTCAGCAGTCCTGCTGCAGCGCTTTCCTCTCGCAGTTTCGCAGGATCAAATCCCGCTTCCCTCAGCCACTCGTCAGCTTTTGCGCTGATATTTTTCTCGTAGGCCGCGGTGCCCTTCGGCGCATTCCATTTGGCGCGCTCCGTGCCGTATTCGCTGAGATCGACATAATCATCATCCATGGGACCGACATTCCGGACTTCATTCGTCCGCTTCACGATCTGCCTGGCGTACTGCCTCATCCCGGGCACATGGTCATTTACGACCGAAAGCACGTCGAGAGAGTTATCAAAACGTGCCTGGCTGGTTTCGTAGAAACGTTTGCTCTTCTTCCCCTTGGTATAGGTCTGCAGGTTTCCGAGAAGCTTCCCGTTTTCCAGCAACAGCTTTTCCTGGGTTCTGGGGTCCTTCGGGTCAAGCGCGGCAATGGCATCGACGCTCTTTTTCATTGCCTGGTATTTTGCGGACTGTCCTTCCGCAGGCACCATCGCCTCGGAGAGTTCCTTCATCTTGCGGATATATTCCGCCTGGTTCTCCTTCGGGACGCTGAAGGTCCGTTCAAGCACTTTCTGCTGAGCCGCCATGGCTTTTTCCTTTGTCAGCAGCGCATGAGAGACCTCATAATCCGACATATGGCGGAAACCGCTGCGTGTCATGTACTCCTTTGCAATGTTCTTGACCAGTTTTTCATCGTGAACCCCGTTCTTCGCGGCCTGAACGGCATTTGCGGCCATGACAAGAGCGAGATGTTCCCGGCGTTTTTCGGGCGTATCGAGAATCGCCTTCGCGCCGATATGCTTCGCGATGAATTTATCGTATTCCGATGCGTCCTTTTCAAGGTCCCTGCCATAGGCCTTTTTCAGCGCCCTGTCGCTCTCAAGCTTGAAAGGTTTTCTCTGGTCAATCTCTTTCTGGAAGAACCTGTACTGGTCATTCAGATTATTCAGGCGCCGCTCGAGAAGCATCTTATCGCCGGAGTCTTTTACCCAGTCGCGAATCGATTTCTCCGGCTTGTACGCCTTTTCGGTAATGAATTTCATGCCCCGGTCAAAGAACTTTTTGTCATATTCACTGAGGCTCTCCCGCACGGAATCCGAGCCGAATTTCATCTGACTTCTGATGATATCTGAAGTATACCGGTCCTTTACACGTTTATATACATCCTCATCCGTAATTTCCCGGATCTGATAGTCTGGATTCTGCTGCTTCAGCTTCTTTTCATCAGCTTCCAGTCTCTTTTTATAATACTCGAAGACATTCGTTTTCCGATTGCAGGGCATGCCCTCGGCTGCCGCATTATCAAAAAAGAATTTCCGTTCCGCCGGTTCCAGGAAGGTGGAATCGAAGAATTCTCCCAGCGTCATCTTTTTTATCGACGCGACATCCGGAATCGGCGAATCCTTCATAAGATCATCGGTGAATGAGCCGTTATTGAAGAAGAACAAGTTTTCGAGATCTTTGTAGGAACTGCTGAGCTTCAGGGTCCTGCTGTGTATATCCTTCATATGCAGGTATGCGGCCTTCTCCTCCCTGTTTGGATCGTCTTCCGGCAGCAATAAATATTTGGACTCAAAATCCCTTCCGCAGTCCATCGCGATCTTTGCCTTCAGGATACCCATAAGTCTAAAACTTTTCAGACGTTCTTCGAGTGTCCCGGATGGAAGCACCTTCTTTATATCCTCCTCGAGGACATCTGTCGCTTCTGACAGTTTTCTTCTCGTCTCTTTGTCTGCAGGCACCTGAAGCTTTCCTCTTTCCTCGTTCGTGAGGCGATTGTCCAGCTCGTTTTCATTATACTCTTCAAGCGCTTCCTGATATTCCTTTTCACTCGTATAGTCCTCCCGCCTGACAGGCGGTGCGGGTTCACTGTTCAAAGATTCTGTCGAAAGCACCGTGCTGTACAGAGAATAAGTGTTCAGATAATACCAGAGTTTGTCGAGATCTGTTTTCTGGGCATTCATTCCTGCATGGACTTCTTCGTTCAGTTCTTCCTGCGTGATCTGCTGTAATGGTTTTTTCGGCACGTTCTATTCCTCCTGTATGACGGCATACTTCTCTGTATATATATGAGACGGGTCCCGGAACATAGCCGGAGCGCCCCCGATTTCAGGTACTTCAGACCGTCGGCAGGCTGATATCCTTCGGTCCCTCAATATCCCGGGAGGGGTTCCCGGCTGCTTTAGGATTCGCGGTACGTTTCGCGCGCTCCGCACCAAATCGCTGAAGGTCCACAAAATTCTTATTGCCTTCCCGGACTTTCCGGACCTCGTTTGTCCGCTCGACCTGCGCTTTCGCATAAGGCCGGAAACCGGGCACATGGTCGTTCATGATCGAGAGTGCGTCCATGCTGTTGTCAAAGCGTTTCTGTCCGTTCGTAAATACGGAGCGCAGGCTCTTCTTGCCCTTCTGGTAGCTTACAAGGGAATCCAGCAGCTTTTCGTTCGCGATCAACAGCTTGTTCCGGATTCTGGAATCAAGGGGGTCGAGTTCACCGATCATTTTCACTGACGCGTACAGCGCCTGATATTTCGGTGACTGGCCGTCCGGAGGAACCATTGTCTCCGAGAGTGCCTTCATCTTCCGGATGTATTCGGCCTGTTCTTCTTCCGGTACCCCATAGGTTTCCCAGATAATCCGTTTCTGGGTTTCAAATGCATTTTCCTTGTTGAACAGGGCCTGCGAGATTTCCTTGTCCGTCAGGTTTTTGAAGGCGAAACTGTTTTTCACGCCTTTTGCATACGCCTCTATTTTCTTTCTGTCAAAGGTAACACCGGAAGTCTCAGCAGCTTTTACTGCCATGACAAGCGCGAGATGCT
>CACYBV010000415.1 GCA_902772745.1 uncultured Eubacteriales bacterium | reverse complement strand
TTGTATACCCCGGCTGCTTTCTGCATGTTAGAAAGAAGCACCGCCGGTAGTGTGACCGTCTGATCCCGAAGAAGCATGGGTCACTTCATTTTCTCCGGATTTTCCGCCGTCAGAAGGCTGCTGGCGCTCGATATGCCGAACTTCTCTTGTCGTTCCGACGAAATGATCCTGTGCACGAAGAGGAATCGTTCCGTTTTGCTTACGATAGCTGGTCTTCGGTGTCGCAGGCTGACGTTTATGCTTCCCGATTAAAATGCCTGAAAGCGCACCGCCGCCGGCCAGCCCGGATGTCAGCCATCCCCAGATTGACCCAAAGAATCCAGGCTTCATCTTTTTATATGCATCATTTACAAACTGCAGAGAAGCGGTTTTGTATCTTTCCTGGGACATGTAATCGCGTACACTCCCGGAAATCGTTTCATTCTCTGCGGTGATTCCAATAATCGAATCAATGTCGTCACTCGAAAGTTTGCCCTTACCGTCACTGTACTGATCGACGGCAAAATGGCGGTTCGCCATATCCACATAGAACAAAACCGAATGATGATCATTCCCATATCCGCCGCCGGAACCGATAAAGTCATTATTGATGCGCTTCGCTTCTTTTATATAATCATCCGACGCGGGGCGATCTGTAAAATATACAACCAGGTCGCTCTGTGCCTTATCCCGGACTTCCAGAATACGGTTCTGTATTTCCTGTTCTTCCTGTGCGGTAAGGTAATCTCCCGTATCAAAAACATAATTCTCCAGAGCCGGAGTTTTTGCTTTGCAGCCCGCAAGAAGGAAGACCGTCAACAGTGATAAAACAAAAAATGCAAACAGTTTTTTCATCAGAAGACCCTCCCCAAAAGAAATGCAATCAGGAAGAATACCGCAAATGCAATGCCGAAGATCACGAGTGCTTTCAGCTTGCTGTAGGGAACAACGCCGTCGATTTCACCCGATTCGCCGTTCATATACAGCGGATACTTCTTGCCCATGTACTCAAAAATCAAGGTCCAGATCGGCATGAAGACATATTCCGCGCGCTGGTCGGTATAATTCACCTGCGCGTTGGCGATGTTCACTGCCTGATACTCCGTGATTGTGCCCTGCGCGTCGCTGATCATCTCCCGTTCGACCTGACTGCGGATCTTTTCATTGAGGTCCGCCGCCGAGTAGTCGTAGGTATCCGCCAGGAAACCGGCCATATAGGGCAGGCTGAAATTCACGAGCTTCGAATAATCGAAAGGCTCCAGCACGTTCATGTTCTCATCCGGGAACTTCTCGGAAGCATCGGCCGGGACACTTTCGTAAGTGGACTGTACGTTTCTTTCCAGCTGGTAATGATCGGTGTCGATAATCTCGTCATCTCCCTGACGGGTAACGCGCATGTTCAGTCCTTCGCCCTGAAGATGAACGTTTCCGGTGTAGCTGTAAAGCCAGTAGGGGACATAGACGCCGGTCACCTTGTCCATCGTCGCCGCGGATTTGAATTTACCGGGCGTCAGGAGGCCGGTGCCTTTCCAGGTCTTGAACTTGTTCTGCGCTTCCTTTTTGTCGAACTGGAAGGGAAGCACACGACTCGGACGGTACTGGCCGGAGAATCTCGAACCGATCAGATTCGGGCTCTTGCAGTAGGGACAGAAAGTCGACGCCGTATGCTCGTCAACCGTGAGCGGTCCGCCGCATGCCGGGCAGGCCATGTTTTCCACGCCGGTTCCCGCGTAGTCTGCTGATTCCACACCGGTAAGCCCGGTCGATTTGCCGTCCGAATTCATCTGGAGAACCGTCTGAATTGCCTGCGTGTTTTTGCAGTTCGGGCAGACCATCTCGTCCGTACCCGGGCGGTACTGCAAAACACCGCCGCAGCTCGGACATTTGTAGATACGAATCATATCCCACCTTCCTTTCTCTTTTACTTATCCGGCATGACGATATGGGGCATCTTCTTGGGCTTATCGTCATCCTTCTTTTTATTCCTGTTTTTCCGGTGGCTGTAAGTCAGCGACTTCAGCTCATCGGGCATGTATTCCTTCACCAGCCTGAACGTAAGGTATACCGCCGCCGCAGTGACAGCCAGATCGATCAGGACCGCTGCCCAGTTCGATATAACAAGGTAAGATGTAAGGGCATGCGGAATCATATAAAGTATCATCATCCCGACAGCGGCCAGGACCCATTTGTTCTCGAGCCTTTCGTTCATCTTTCCGAAAAGTATTACCGCAAAGCAGGCATTGATAAGCCCAAACAGAATATAATACACAAAGCCTGAAAGCAGCCACGTAAAAGACGGCTGCATCATGAACGAATGCAGATAGTCTGTGGCCTCCGCCCGGGCCAGATCCACCTGCTCTATTGTGTACTGACCATTGTTGATAAGATTTTCGGCCATCGTGGTTACCGCTTCGTCAAAGCCCATCTGATTGACGCCGACGGATGCCAGAATCAGGGACACTGTATTGCGCAGGACTCCTCCCGTAAGCATAATGGCAACAAGGGTTCCGGCGCCGATCGCAAGCGGTGTTCCGATTGTCATCGTCTGACCGCGTTTCATCATCTGCGAACTCACATACTTCAGTGCAAGCAGTATTCCGACACAGTTCAACAGCACGGAGACAACTGCCATGATTGCACCGTATTGTCTGGCATTATCCGGATTGTTAACATAGTCTTTTGTTAATGGAAGATAACTCAGACCGATCTGGATCAGCGCAAAAAGGAAGCTGCAGAACAGAAGATATCCTGCCACGCCTGCGATCAGGCCAAATCCCCAGTTGTCCGTACGGTCCACCAGATAATAAATGCAGAAGCCCACGGCAACAAACAAAAGCACCGTTGAAAGCCCCATCATCACCATGTTGATTATCGGAACTTTCAAACCTGAAAATTCGGTGGCAACAGTTTCAAGATCAACTGCAGCTTCAGTTGTCCCTTCCGCCGCGCGGACCAGAATAGATAAACCGCTCATATAAAAGTAACCTCCGATTGTCCGTATCGGACCTCTTTAGCATAGTATATCGAATGCATTGTTTTCTGTCAAGAAGAGCTTTCACAATCCTTCGGCCTGAGGCACCCGGGACATTCAGCCGATAAACGGGCATGAAACAGATTTATCCCGGGCGGATTCAGAATCTTTATGATCATCTGCATTTCAAATTCAAATATATTTCAGGGCATTATTATTTTTATTTATTATTTCGGCCCCTGTTCCCTTGACTTTTAAATTTCGTTGTGCTAAAGTGTATGAGGCTTGAAAAAGCGGAATATGACGACTTATTTTGGAGGTATTCACATGCAGAAGGGAACTGTGAAGTGGTTTAACAATCAGAAGGGGTACGGCTTTATCTGCGACGAAAGCGGAAAAGACATTTTTGTTCATTATTCCGGCCTGAACATGGAGGGATTCAAGACTCTCGATGAAGGACAGGAAGTGGAATTCGACGTCATAGAAGGCACCAAGGGGCCCCAGGCTGTAAACGTTACGAAGCTGTAACATCATCCCTGAATCCTGATTTTTCAAACAAACTGGCAGTTCTAAAAGCGCTTGAGAGATTGAGATACAGTAAGGAAAAGGATCCGGCTGAAGCTGAGCAGTCCAGCGCCGGGACAGTTTTATACGCAGCAATCGGGCAGGGAAGCATGCTTTCCTGCCCGATTTCTATGCTTTCCGGACATTTGTGAGAATGATCCGGCCGTTTTCATAAGCACAGTCCGCGTGCCAGCCGGAAAGATTCGGAGTCGAATAATCGTAATAATCCCTCCGGGGCTCTGCAAGTGCTGAGAGAACTGACATGATGACTCCGCCGTGGGTGACAAAGACCAGAGGTTCCTTAGGGCCGGGCTTTTGAAGCGCCTCCCCTGCTGCTTCCGTAAATGCATCCACAGCCCTTTTTTGGACTTCTTTCCGAGACTCCCCGCCGGGAATCGGGCCTTCGCACCAGCCGTCCACCCAGGCGCGGTAATCCGGGTCATCCGCCATCTCGTCCGCATTTTTCCCTTCAAAGATCCCGAAATCCGTTTCCCTGAGGCCGGGAAGGATGATCTGTTCTGCCTCAGGAAAGAGAATCGATGCGGTCTCCCGCGCGCGAAGATACGGGGAAACATAAACCTGCTTCTGTTCCGTGTTTTTTTTGCACTGCTCCGCTTATCTCCTTCCGCGGTCGCTCAAAGGCTCGTCCGTGCGCCCGATGTAGCGGCGTTCCTCGTTTCCCGCAGTTTTCCCGTGGCGGATCAGGAGCGCCTGCATGGAAGTTCTCCTTTGATTGCCATCGGAATGCCGGCAACGAGGCGCACGACGGAATCCGCTTCTTTCGCGAGTTTCACACAGATCCGGCCGGTCGTTTCACGGAAGATCCGGTCCTCTTTTTGAAGCGGAATCACACCTGAGCCGACCTCGCAGCAGAGGACGAGTTCTTTTTTTGTGAGAGGTACAAGAAGCGATTCCGCCTGGTCCGGGGCTTTCCGGACGGTCTCTTCGAGGTCCGTGACAATTGGGGCATCCGAATACACATCCGTGCTCATTTCCTCATCTCTGTACCCGAGCGAACGGGCAAATTCACGTTTTCCGGCGCCGACCGCGCCAAGGATCAAAACCATAAAGTCACCACTCTTTCCGAAAGTACCAGCACAAAAAGGAGCGCAATCTCCGCGAGGGAAATGCAGAAGCCCGCGAGATCGCCGGACATTCCTCCAAACTGCTTTTTTGCGGTATGTCTGACATAGAAAAACACGGCTGCGGAAGCCGGAAGAAAGGCGCCGGCCGCAAGCGGCGAAAGGAATGCCGCGCCTAAAAGCGCGAGAACCGCCCAGATAATCAGAACGATCATATTGGTCCGTGATGCCGCTTCCCGGAAAGCGTGCAGCATGCCCTGATTCGTGGAGCCCGGGAGAAGCAGGCTCAGAAGCGCGCCGGTAACCCGTGCGAGCACATGCGTGATCCCGAGAAGAATGAGCATCTCCCAGGAGTAAGGAAGCGCCGCCGAAAGTGCAAAATACAGCAGAATATAGCACGTAACGCCGATCACTGCAAAGGCGCCGGCGTGGGGGTCCTTCAGGATCGCCCGCTTCTTTTCGGGTTCGCCGTAGCTTTTCAAAGCGTCCACAGTATCCGCAAAGCCGTCCATGTGGATCCCTCCGGAGACCGCAAGGGGAATCAGTGTCAGCGCTGCCGCCGTGAGGATCGGAGGAAGCTGAAGAAGTCCCGAAAGCCAGAAGAAAAGGCAGCAGGCACCGCCGATCACCGCACCGACAAGAGGAAGCGCCCCGAGGAGGCCCCGGAGGCTTTTTTCATTCCAGTCGATCCGCGGCATCGGAATGATCGAAAAGGTGGCGAAAGCGGCCACCACCGCGTGGAGAATGATTTTCACAGGGGATCAGCTCCTTTCAGCAGAATCGGGATGCCGGCGACCATCTCGATGACCATATCGGCCCCGGCCGCAAGGACTGCGTTGATCTTTCCGAGGATCCGGATATAGTTTTCGGTGCCCGGATCGTAGCGGAGGCCGTCGGAGCCGACATCGTTTGTCACGACAACGAGAAGGCTGCACTGGTTTCGGAGGTTTTCAACGCCCTGGACCACCCGCTCATACGGGTCGCTCTGATTGCCTTCTTCGTCAAACATTTCGTTTGCGGTCAGATTGCATATACATTCAAGAAGCGCCGTTTTGCCCGCTTCCGGGAGTTTCAGGGAGGCGTAGTCCGTATAGCGTTCGATCGTCTCAAAGCCCTTTCCGGCGCGGAGCCGTCGGTGGCGTTCCACCTTCTTCTGCCCTTCCTCACCGTAAGGCCGCATGGCCGCGAGGTAATATTTCGGTCCGGAAGCTTTCATGCAGATTTCCTCCGCATAGGAGCTTTTTCCGCAGGCGGAACCGCCGGTAAGAAGGATCATCATGGTTTTTCGCCTCCCAGCGGTACATACTGTTCGATGCCGGTTTCCGAGAATGATACCGCACCGTTATAAACTGATAGCGCTGCATCCAGCATCGGCAGCAGACAGACCGCGCCGGTGCCTTCCCCGAGCTTCATGTCCGCATAGATCAGCGCTTCCGTCCCGAGCTCCCGAAGGATCGCCTCCGCCGCAGGCTCCGCCGAGCAGTGGCTCGCGATCATCGCAGCCTTGCAGTTTGGGACGATGCGGGATGCCGCAAGCGCTGCGGCGGAACTCGGGAAACCGTCGATCACGACCGGCATGCGGCAGAGTGCGGCACCGATAAAGAGGCCCGCCATGCCCGAAAGATCAAAGCCGCCGAGCTTTGCAAGGACGGAAAGGGCGTCTGAAGGATCGGGGCTGTTGATTTCAATCGCGCGGCGGATCGCGTCCCGTTTTTTCTCAAGGCCTTCGTCCGAAAGACCGGCGCCGCGTCCGGTAACGGTATCCGCGGAAAGGCCGAGGAGCACCGATACGAGTGCGCTTGCGGTCGAGGTATTTCCGATGCCCATTTCACCGGTCACAAGGATTTTATAACCGGCCGCATGGATTTTCCTGGCCAGCATCACGCCCGATCGGATGGCTTCGATGCACTGCTCTTCGCTCATCGCGGGGCCTTTGGCCATGTTCTTTGTTCCGTCCGCCACGTGCAGGTCTATGACGCCGTCAACCCTGCGGAGCATTCCGAGATCTGCCGCAAATACATCCGCGCGGGCGGTTTTTGCCATCAGACAGACGGAGGAACGAAGCTCCGACACGCGCTTTGCCATGGTGGCGGTAACGGAAGCGTCGGTCTGTGTCACACCTTCTTCGACGATTCCGTTGTCCGCGCAGAGCACTGCGACCGCGCGCTTGTTGACGGATACATTCTCGGTTCCGGTGATTCCTGCGATCCGGACGATGATATCCTCAAGTTTCCCCAGACCGTGAAGCGGTTTCGCGATGCTGTCCCAGCGCGCACGGGCGCGTTTCATCGCTTCCGGGTCCGGCGGAAGGATTTCCGAATTCCAGCCTGCGAGAAGGGCGCGTCCGGTCCCGGTTTCCGTGACTTCGATTTCCGGAAGCTCACTACGATGAATTCCCGCTTTTTCCGCGATCTCGGAGAAACGCCTGTAGATTGTCTTCGCGGAGTCCGGCTGATGCGGAATCGTACAGAGCGTGCAGTCCTTAATGCCCTTTTTCGTAAAGCGGAAATTCCCGCCGCAGCCTTCGCCGAGCATGTAAAACGGGCAGTAGCAGAACAGGCAGTTGAAGGTCTCGGGATCCGCGCCCGGATGACAGGGGAAATACCTGCATGCGCGGTTCTGGAAAAAGGAGGAGCTGAATTCCGGAGCCGGACTGTTCTTTTCTGCCGTCATCCTTTGCTCCGCCGCCCGCTCGCCGCCCCGGGTTTCATCCATTTCATAAAGAAGCGCATTGACGATGCAGGCAGCCACATTGCTGCCGCCTTTCCGGCCGCGCGCCACAATGCAGGGCACCGGGCTTTCAATAATCAGTTCCTTGGACTGAACGACATTGACAAAGCCGACCGGGACGCCGATGATGAGTTTCGGCCGGTAGCCCCCATCAATCAGCTCCCGCAGGCGGATCAGGGCCGTCGGCGCGTTTCCGATCGCAAAGATCACATTGTCGCCGAGCTTTGCCGCATGGTCCATGCTCATCCTGGCACGGGTGCAGCCGAGTTTCTTGGCTTCCGCCGCAACCTCGGGATCGCTCATAAAACAGACCGCCTGTCCGGAAAATCGTTCAAGCGTCCGCTTGCTGATCCCGGAAAGGCCCATCTGCGTATCCGTGACAACGGTCGCGCCGCCGCGAATCGCCTCCTTTGCGAGGCGCACCGCGTCCGGGGAAAAATACAGGCTGTCCGCATAGCCGAAATCCGCTGTCGTATGGATTACACGCTTTATGATCGGCGCCTGCTCCGGGTCAAGTTTCCGGTCTCCGAG
>CACYBV010000414.1 GCA_902772745.1 uncultured Eubacteriales bacterium | reverse complement strand
TGATGTCCGCCGCCTGGCTGATCGGATAGGTGAAGAAGCCGACGGGGATCGAAGCTTCGAAATTTCGCATCTGGATCTCGGATTTGACGGTCGGGTTGCGCTGCAGGCGCGACACGGTCACGAGGTTCATGTAGTAGAAGGAAAGCTCGGTCAGCTCCGGAATCTGCGACTGGATGAACAGGGTAGAGACCGCAGGGTCCAGTCCGGCGGAAAGGTAGTCCAGCGCGACTTCGATGATGTTCTGGCGGACCTTTTCCGGGTTCTCCATGTTGTCGGTCAAAGCCTGCGCGTCCGCGATCATGATGAAAATATCGTCGAATTCGCCGGAGTTCTGCAGCTCTACGCGGCGTCTTAAAGATCCGACATAATGTCCGATATGAAGTTTTCCGGTGGGTCTGTCACCGGTCAGGATGGTTTTTGGCATAAAAGATACCTCTGATTCTGATTAGGTTTACTGCAGGTCATTGTATCACAGGGAAGCCCTGAAAGGCAAGAACTTTTTGCTTCTTCATGATCCCGGGTTCCCGGTTCTTTTTTTCTGCTCCGGTCGGTTTGCCGCGGTTATGAAGCCGCCGGGCAGACTGAGCAAAATTTCTTCCGAAAACATCAGCACTTTTGCGATTTTGTTGGACATTTGTTGGACAGAAGGATGTAAACTCAGAAAAAACACATGCGGAGGAACTGATTCAATGCCGAAGAAATTTAACACTCCGGAGGATTTAAGAAATCATGTCAGCGAAACCCAGGACTGGAGAGATTTCCATGAATTGGGAGAATTGATATCTGGCGCGACAGTGTATGCGTACACGGGAGCCAACACCTCTCCTGGCGGTGACGAAAACAGTGAATTCATGATGGCTTTTCCGAATGGACTGAAAAAATTTAACAAAGAAAACCTGTCTGATCCTGACTTTGACGATACTTCAGAGTATTACCTGACGCATCTGGACAGTGCGCGTGACAGGCTTCGGGATAGTGGGCTGTACGATCACATACTGAAAGGCGTCAAGGCATATGACAAAGACAACCCAGGTGCCTTGCAGAAATTCTACAGCGAGATGCACAGACTGGATCAGGTCTTCGGTCTGGAGCTTCATATCGAGGACCTTGACCCGGAGTATGAAAAGGCCATTAATACAATAAATGCCAACGCCGTGAAGCAGAAACAGGAAGAGAAAAAGGCGGCGGAAGCGAAAGCCAGGGAAGAGGCCCAAAAGAAAACCTGGGAGAATTATGACAGACTCCATATGCCGAAGGAAGGCGAAGTCCTGTCAGATTCGCAGAAGAAAGACTGCCTTTCGAAGCGGATCACTGCCTCGTATATCAATACGCTGAATCAGCAGGAAGGCGTGCAGGAGACTCCTTTCTCGAAGAATCTTGCACGGAATGAGGCCGCGAAGCTCCGGAATACATGGGCTTTCAAGCATCTGGCGGAGACTCCCGGAGAACTGGATGAAACGCTTTCGCAGAACCGCGCGGATCTGGCGGAACTGGCGGAATCGATCCGCCGTCCCTTTAAGCAGCTGACTTTCGAAGAGAGAATCGAAAAGATCGTTTTCCTGAAGAGAATGTGCGAACAGCACATGATGGGTCCTGAGGGCCGCTCTTCGAAGTACCGCAATATGTACAACAGCATTATGAACGCCTGCAATAACAAAGACAATCTGCAGGACTGCGACGATCCCGCCTTAAACGGCGAAGACGCGCTTCAGGGCATTTTCAACAATACCGAGAAGTATATGAAGGGAAAGAAGTCCCTGCGTAAAAAGGGCGATGAACAGTGCCGTTTTGACCAGGCTGCGGATATCATCGGCTGCCTCGGCAATGGAAGCAGGGGTGCCGAACTGATGGCGAAAGGACTCATCGACCGCGTGAACGAAGTAAGACGCGGCAAAGGCCAGAAACTGATGAGCTTCACCGACCTCGGAAGAAATGACTGTTTCGCGGCACATTCGAACGCGCGCCGCCTTCAGCTTGCGCAGGAAAAGAGACAGCGCGAACTCGAGAAAAAGCAGGGGGCTCTGCCCAGGAAATCAGAGAAGCAGGCTGCGCCGAAAAAACAGGCAAACCCCGGTGTCGCTGCCAAATTCTCCGAGATCGAGGAATATAAGAAAAAATACGAGGCAGACAGCAAGATTTACAGCACGGTGCAGCATTTCCCGGGAGAAGAAAATGATTTCTCCGATTATCCTGCAAACTTCTCCAAAACCGGAAACTGGGATATATATAAGGACGAAGATACCTTCTTCAATCGCACTCCTTTAAAGCAGATGATCGCATCCACCCTTGCGATGAAAGACACTGAGATGTACTACAGCCCGAAGACAAAGAGACTTGGCGTCAGCAGTAAAGAGTATGCAGCGAATTATGATAAGTATATGAAAGATCCTGCTGTTGAAAAACTGGCTGAAAAACTGAAGCCCAGTGCGGAGAGAAATAAACTCTTTAAGAGTACCCATGGAATCCGCTCAATAGGCGATCTGGACTTTGGCAAGCTGCAGGATGCCTATAACGGTGCGAAGAAGGAGCTCGCAGGCGATGCTCCAACCCTGTAATTTAACTGCATAAATATTCCTGCGTGCAGGTCCGTAAAGAACCAGTTTACCGCAGCCCGGTTCATGGAAGGTACCGTTTCGAAACAAAGGATATGCCCCTGCTTTACGGATGACGCGGCGTCACCCGGTAAAAGCAGGGGCATTTTACCGGAAAGCTGTGAAATACTTAAGGAGCGGTCTTCATCTGTCAGATGCGCCTGAAGACCGGGATGACGTCGATCGGCGCAGGAGCGGTAATGATCTGGCCGCCCGTAAATTCCCGGCCGTCATCCATATTCATCCAGGTGCCTTCCGGAAGATAAACCTGACGCTCTGTGATGCCTTCATAGAGGATCGGGGCGACGAGAATTTCCGGGCCGAACATATACTGGTCGTCGATCTCCCAGGCCTTCGGGTCTTCGGGGAAGTCGTAGAAGAGGGGGCGCATCACAGGCGTCCCTTTTTCGTGCGCTTCCTTCATAAGATTCCGGATATAAGGCCGGAGACGCTCGCGGAGCGCGATGTATTTTTTGCAGATTTCGAAGATTTCCGGGCCGTAGCTCCAGATCTCGTTTTCGGCGCCGGAAGGAGTCGAACCGCCGCCTGTCGTCCCGAGGGGCTCCTTAAAAGGCGCGCGGAAGCCGTGAAG
Organism: uncultured Eubacteriales bacterium; assembly: GCA_902772745.1. Lineage (GTDB taxonomy): Bacteria > Bacillota > Clostridia > Lachnospirales > Lachnospiraceae > UBA1267. The sequence goes on along the minus strand of CACYBV010000414.1, from coordinate 1,978 downwards.
CCGCATTACCGGGCAGAAGCAGCCGAAGGCGAACCAGCGGGCGAGGACTTCCCTGAACCGATCGGACCGGATATCGCCGCCGTGGAAGCCGCCGATGTCGGTGGTCCACCAGGGAATGCCCGCAAGTCCCATGTTGAGGCCGGCGCGGAGCTGATTCCGCAAAGAGCGGAAGGAACTGTCGATGTCTCCGGACCAGACAAGCGCGCCGCAGCGCTGGGAACCGGCCCAGGCGCAGCGGATCAGGTTTACAATATTCTCCTGCCCCTCTTTTTCCATGCCTTCATAGGCCATGCGCGCGTAATCCAGCGGGTAACGGTTTCCGATTTCGATGTCCGGACCGAGGAAATAGCGGTAGTGTTTGTATTCATAGCCCGTGAGTTCCGGCTCCGCTTCGTCCAGCCAGAAGAGGTGAATTCCGAGGTCGTAGTAGTTCTTTTTGATTACATCAAATACGAATTCCCGGGCGCCGGGATTCGTCATATCGGTCAGTGCGGCGCCGGCAAGGACATTTGTGCGTTTTCCGTATTCGGTGCGGATGAGATAGCCTTTTTCCAGCATTTCCCGGTAATGAACCGAATCCTCCTGCACCGTAGGCCATACAGATACCATCAGTGTGATGCCCATTTCCTTCAGTTCGTCGACCATGGCTTTCGGATCCGGCCAGTAATCCCGGTCGAAATCCCAGTCGCCCTGATGCGGCCAGTGGAAATAGTCGACGACGATCACGTCGAGCGGAATATTCTCTTTTTTGTAGCGCCGTGCGACTTCGAGGATCTCCTCCTGTGTCTGGTACCGAAGCTTGCACTGCCAGAAGCCGAGGCCGTATTCGGGCATCATCGGAACCGTTCCTGTGACTTCGGCGTAGGCTTCCTCGATTTCCGCCGGCGTATCCCCGGCGACGATCCAGTAGTCCATCTGCTTCGTGGATTCCGCGACCCATTCCGTGAGGTTTTTCCCGAAGGTTACGTGTCCGACTGCGGGATTATTCCAGAGCATTCCGTAACCGAGACTCGAGATCATGAAAGGCACGGAAGACTGCGAATTCCGCTGCGCGAGCTCGACAATGCATCCTTTCTGGTCGAGATAAGGCTGCTGGTACTGGCCCATACCGAAGATTTTTTCGCCGTCCCGGGCTTCAAAGCGTACGGTCAGGCGGAAATCGTCGGCTCCCTGCAGCGGGTCGAAGGAGCGGGAAACAATCTCCAGAGCCGACTCGAAATGCGCGCTTGAGACGTACATGTTCCGCGTGCGGTTGTATTCTTCCAGAATCGGCTCGTTCTTTGCATTGTAAAATTTCAGTTCGCCGTTGTCGAGAATCCGGCAGGCGATCAGGCCGTTTGTGATATAGCCTTCCTGTCCGTCGATGACGATGCTGACCGAAGCATCCGAAAATTCCGACGGAACCTGATCTTTCGGAAGAAGCGCGCCGATTTCGTCTGTAAGAAAGGACGCACGTTCCGTTGCCCGTACCCGGAAACCTTTTCCGAAAGGCTCGATCCGGAGAAGTTCTTTATCAAAGCGGCGTACGATCGCGTTTCCGATTTGTTGCAGCATGATTTTTTCCTCCTTAAGTTCCGGTTAATAATTGATTCCACTATATCAGAAGTTCCGTGAAAAAGCACCTGTTTTCTGCGGATTTTTCGGATTTTTCCGATTATCCGCAGAAAGACACGGCACATCGGCCGCCGGAATGAAAGTTTCCGGCCCGTATGGCGGCGATTTAGGCGCAGGCGGACTGTTGTTTGACTTTTTTTCTGTTTCGTGGTAATATATCAGTGCCTGTATCACGACTTTTCTGTCAGATGGCAGCACGGGCGCAGCAAATTTGACTAACAGCAAAAACTATTGAAATCGGGACTTGACAAATCCCGGGGAAGTGTTATAATGTTGCTGTTGTCCGATCGGACATCATGTACGTGTAGCTCAGCTGGATAGAGCGTCTGACTACGGATCAGAAGGCCGGGGGTTCGAATCCTCT
>CACYBV010000413.1 GCA_902772745.1 uncultured Eubacteriales bacterium | reverse complement strand
TCATTATTCGTCCGCGTTTTCCCAGTTGTGGTAGACTTCCTGGACGTCATCGTCCTCGTCGAGAAGGTCGAGGATCCGGTTGATTTTCTTGATATCGTCGGCGTCCGTGAGGGTCACCCAGTTCTGCGGGATCATCGTGACCTCGGAACTCACGATCGGAAGATCGGGGGCTTTACTGAGGGCGTCGTAGACGGCCGGGAAATCGTCGGGATCGGTGATAATTTCAAAGGAATCATCCTCCTCCGTAAAATCCTCCGCGCCGGCGTCAAGCGCGAGCATCATCAGGTCGTCCGGATCCATTTCACAGTCTTCCTTGTCGATGATGATCTGGCCTTTTTTGTCAAACATATAGGAAACGCAGCCGTTCGGGCCGAGGTTTCCGGAGCCTTTGCTGAAAGCGGCGCGGACATTCGCGGCCGTGCGGTTCCGGTTGTCGGTCAGCGTTTCGACGATGATCGCAGTGCCCGAGGGACCGTAGCCTTCGTAGGTAATGGTTTCGTAATTGGAAGCGTTGCTGTCGCCCGCGGCCTTCTGGATACTGTTTTTGATCGTATCGTTGGGCATGTTGTTGGACTTCGCCTTGGCGATGACCGCCGCGAGACGGTAGTTGTTGGAAGGATCCGGTCCGCCCTCCTTGACGGCGACGGCGATTTCACGGCCGATGACGGTGAAAATCTTGCCCTTCGCGGCGTCGTTTTTCTCTTTTTTGTGTTTGATATTGGCAAATTTCGAATGTCCGGACATAAGCTACCTCTTTCTGTAATTATAGATTTCACGGGCATCACAAAAGCCCGGAATAATTTTCGGTTCATAGCATAGCACAAAAACGATGATGATGCAAGCCCTTAGAAAAACTGAGGTTTCTGAAACCTGCCGGAATCAGCCGAAGAGTACAGAAGCGAAGAAGGCGGAACGGCCTCCTCGGAGGGTGAAGCAGGGGTAAATCCTGCTTCCGCGTTTCCGGATTCGAAAGTTTATAATACCGGAGGTGCGGAACTGACCGGAAGCAGCGATACGGTCTGCTATTTCGGCACTGACAGGAACATAAGCGCAGTCGGCAGACGGCCGGAAGCTCCGGGATTTCAGGACCCGGAAAACCGAAGAAATGAAGCCGGAGAATATCACGGACTATGTCAGAGATGACCGGCTGATTTATGAGACCCGGCTGATGGGGTCGGATGCCTGTGCGCTGTATTTCATGGACAACTATCAGAACTTTGAGGCCGGGAAGTATTTTTCGGCAGTTTATACGGTAACTGCTGACGGGTTCAGGCTGATCCTTTTTTGAGCGAATAGCGGCTTTCGGGCATATTTCGGATTTGGCGGAATTTTATGGTGTTTCTAAAACCGGACGGCTTTCTTTGGCGGTATATAGGATATCAGAGAAGTGAGCGGAGGGATGACGAAGGCACAGCACAGGGATGACAGGCTCCGGCGTACAGAAAGGCAAAAGTTGTGAGATACCTGAAATACATTATCAGAATCCTTGTCACGGCGCTTCTTCTGTGCTTCACGGGCTTCCTGATTTACTGGATCAGCTCGGTCAAAAACCGGGAGCTTCAGTTCGGCGTTCTCAGGGCAATGGGCATGCGCTTCCGGGAAATCCTGCTGATGCTCCTGAATGAGCAGTTCTTCGTCTCGCTGACATCGATCGCGGCCGGTTACGCGGCGGGCCGGCTCACGGCTTATCTCTATATGCCTGTGATCAGGATCGCCTATTCTTCCGCAGACTACCCGGTGCCGCTTCTTGTCGTGCGGGAGCCTGCGGATGAGGCGAAGCTTTTTATCATCATCGGGCTGATGGTCCTTGTCGGACTGTTCGTCATGTACCGGATCATCCGGCGGATGCGGGTCAGCGAAGCACTGAAACTGGGGGAGGACTGAAGATTTCTGAAAAAAGGTGAAACCTGTCCGAAAAAACAGCGGTATATAGAGTGAAAGAAAAAACCGGGAGTAAAGGAGTAATAGAAAATGGGACGAAATAAGGCAAAAGCCTCCTTTATCATGGGTATTATCCTTGCAGCGGTTCTGCTTGCATCCTGTAAAAAGCAGACGGACGAAGATCTCCTCGTCGACGATCAGGATCTCTTTTCGAGTGCGGAAACCGCGGAAGCCGGATCAAAAACAGAAGCCACGATGGAAACACGCATTCTGGAAGAATCATTTTTCCTCGATGTTCCGGACGTTTCTGC
>CACYBV010000412.1 GCA_902772745.1 uncultured Eubacteriales bacterium | reverse complement strand
TCTTCCGGCCATCCCAGAGTCGAGAAAGGCCATAATGCACTTGAAAACCAGGTGTCTAAAGTGTCCGGATCCTGCGTGAGATGCACAGATCCGCACCTCGGGCAGACAGAGGGGGCTTCTTTTGCCACAACGGTCTCGCCGCAGTCATCGCAGTACCAGGCAGGGATCTGGTGTCCCCACCAGAGCTGTCGGCTGATGCACCAGTCGCGGGTATTGTTCATCCAGTTGAGATAGGTCCTCGTAAAACGCTCCGGAACGAAGCGGATTCTTCCGTCTTCGACCGCCTGGATCGCAGGCTCCGCAAGAGGCTTCATCCGTACGAACCACTGCTTCGAAATCATCGGCTCAATCACATGGTGACAGCGGTAGCAGGTACCGACCTCGTGCATTAAGGGTTCGGTTTTCTTGAGGAGGCCCAGTGCTTCCAGGTCCGAAAGCACCGCTTTTCTCGCTTCGTCCGTCGTCATCCCGGCGTATTTTTTGCAGTCGAGGACCTCAGGTTCGCCTTCCGCAGCCTTTCCGGACTGAAGGTACTCCTCCTGTTCCGCGCGGTCCTTTTCTCCCGTCATCCGGCCTTCGTAGGTGAAGACGCGGACCCGCGGAAGATTGTGGCGGTTTCCGACCTCGAAGTCGTTGGGGTCATGCGCGGGCGTAATCTTGACGACGCCGGTGCCCTTTTCCATATCCGCATGCTCGTCGCAGACGATCGGAATCTCCTTGTCGAGAAGCGGCAGAACGACATGGCAGCCGTGCAGGTGCTTATAGCGCGGATCCTCCGGGTTCACCGCGACCGCCGTATCGCCGAGCATTGTCTCGGGACGCGTTGTCGCCAGCTCCAGCATCTCGCCGGTTTCCTTCACAGGATACAGGATATGATAGAACTTTCCTTCCTTCTCCTCATACTCCACCTCGGCGTCCGAGATCGAGGTATTGCAGAAGGGGCACCAGTTGACCATGCGGTTTCCGCGGTAGATCAGTCCTTCTTTATAGAGATTGACAAAGACCGTTTTGACGGCCTCGGAGCAGCCCTCGTCCATCGTGAAGCGCTCCCGGTCCCAGTCACAGGAGGAGCCGAGTTTTTTCAGCTGCTGGACGATCGTATTGCCGTATTTCTCACGCCAGTCCCAGGCTCTTTTCAGGAAGCCTTCGCGGCCGATCATTTCCTTGGTGATGCCTTCGTTACGCATCGTTTCGACGACCCTGGCTTCGGTCGCGATCGACGCGTGATCGGTTCCGGGCTGCCACAGCGCTTCATAACCCTGCATCCTTCTGTAACGGATCAGGATGTCCTGAAGCGTATTGTCCATCGCGTGGCCCATATGCAGCTGGCCGGTGATATTGGGCGGCGGCATCACGATCGTATACGGTTTCTTTTTCGGATTCGGAGAGGCTTTGAAATAGCCCTTCTGCTCCCAGTTTTCGTAGATCCGCTTTTCGATCGACTGCGGATCGTAGGTCTTTGACAACTCTTTCATATGCACCTCTGATATACTTACTGTCTATCGCCTGTCACTCGAGCATGCCCCGGCAGGCTTCTTTTTTCTTGTCCAGATATTCGGCGAGTTCCTTTTTCTGCGTCCCGGGATCCTGGAGGAAAATCTGCATCGTCTCGTCCGAATCCAGGTTCTGCCTCGCGACAGTCTCCCTGTTCCAGTAATCCTGCTGCCACTTCTGCAGCTTCTGGTCCGGAACCCGAGAAAAATATGACTGGGGAAGTTCCGTCCCCGAAAGAATACAGACATCGTAAGCCTTTTTCAGGATTCTTTCGGAATGGTTCAGGTCATAGATTCCGAGAAGGCAGTCCAAAGCGTAATCAAACTCGCACAGGTGACCGTAGGCGCTTGCAAGCGATTCCAGTACGCTCACATAAAATTCCCTCGAAACCCGGCTGTCCGAGCCTTTCTCATGGAGCGATTTGTAGCAGCGCACCGCGCTCTGGTAGCGCCCGAGCCGGAGCAGGCTGTCGCCTTTCGCCTTTACCCGTTCCTCGCGAGATCGCCTTCTTCTGTAGACAAGCCGGTTCTGGAATTCGGAAAGCTCCGGGTCCGAATAGTATCCGACATCCGACAGCAGCATCTGCAGCGTCGCGTCCTGCTCGGACCTGGATCCGTAAAAACGCTCGATCTTGTCCGCGATCTCCGGAAGATCCAGTTCCCGGCGGATAAAAAACAGCAGGCGTTCGTCGATAAAATCCTCGCCGATCAGCGGCAGGTAATTGTAGATATAATAGCAGAGTTCCTCGATCGTGTAAATCCGGATGTCCAGCTCGTCCACTTCGTAGGGAAGATCCGCTTCTTTTCCGCACAGAATATAGCGTCCCATACCGTCCTCCTTATACGCCGTCGCCGATCGTGAAGGTCTTCCGGACCGTCTGTTCGGTGCCGGGGAAGAACTCGCCGAATCCCTTGTCCGTCACTGTTACGGTGAACATTTTTTCGGATTCGAAACTGAGCGCGACATTGACGCGGGTCATTTTCTGCGGGCGCTTCGGGAATCCGTCGAGCGGCACCTCGATCATGATCGGCATGCGCTCGCCGAGCCGCTTCACCTTCATGCGGATCGCGGTTTCCTGGTCCGGAATAATATCGAAATCCTCTTTTGTTTCATACCAGTTGTTGCCGACGGAGGCGAGGGCAAGGGTCTGCTGTTTGTTTCCCTGTGTGATTTCCATGCTGATGTCTACATCGATCCGTCCCTCGCACATGATGCTGAAAGGATAGGAAGAATTCTCCCTGAGGTATTCGCAGGCCGCATAAACCGCGCCTTTTGCAAAGAGATTCTCGATAAAGAACACTTTTCTCCGCTGACACAGGACCCGGAGGAAGTTCTCGCCCCATTTCTGGCAGGAATCCATGCCGCGGCCCGAGAGGTACGCGCTTGAAATCAGCTTCTTTTTAAGCATCCTGTCGACGCAGCTCGTCATGATGTTGTCAGCCATCTTGCGGCCGGCCGCACTGTCAAGGATTTCCAGGGAAAATCCTTCCTCAAGGAAGGTACGGGAGGCCTTCGCCACATTCGGCTGCATGCCCCGAAGGACCTCGAGCTCATAGTAATTCAGCCCGTCTCCGGAGAGATCGTAAAGCACAGAAATATTGGACCAGAGTTCCCTTTTCTGCGAAAGCACATAGTAGAGGAAGCTCTCCGTATGACTGATGATATGCATTTTCCTGCGGTCGATCCCGAGGCGTTTCGTGCAGCGGATCACGGCATCGAGAACCGTCGTGTTCAGTTCCTGCACCGAATACATGATTCCGAGAACGTTCCTGGTCTTCTTTTCCGCAAAAAGGAATTCGAGTGTCCGCTCCAGAAAATGAAACAGCAGATCCTCCGCGGAATATTTCTGCCCATCAAAGGTCGCGAAGCCCTGCCGCGCCACAAGCCGCAGCAGCTTGTCCACAATGCTTCCGCCTCCAAGAAGCGCCGTCTCGTAAGCCTCCTGCCCGATCAGCCAGACGTCCTCACCTTTTCTTTTGCAGATGGAATTCTGGATCACATAGGGATTATCCTCCTCGGAAAACACGAGATCCGAAGGTTCTTCCTGTCCGCTCACAAAATAGCTGATCCTGCAGAAATCCTTGCACAAATCAAAACCGATTATCAGTCCTTCTTCCATGGTCTCTTATTTTACTCTTTCTCGGAAAAAATATCTTCTATCATAGCGTCTTTCAAAAGCTGCGTCCTGAGAAGCTCCGCGGTCTCCCGCAGCTGCCCTCTCCCGATTTTCTGCTCGAGCCGCGCGATATCCGCATAACGGGAGCCGGGGCTTCCCGGATCCGCTTCCTGCGAAACGACATCGCCCTCCGCTTCCGCGACCGATCCGTCCCTTTTATGTACGGAATAATAATACTGGATCCATTCCCGTTTATACAGGATAAAGGAGCGCACATAGACGCCGGGGTAAATCCGGTGCAGCATCCGGTGGAAGTAATGTCTCCCCGGAAGGATCTGGCCGATCACCGCGACATCAAGAGCATCCGGGTCGCGGTATTCGACATAGACACGGCCTTCAAGCTCCACGGGCATCTCAATGTGCCGCTCCAGCTTCCGGAAGCAGCCGAGCACGATGTTTTCCGAAGAAGCCGCACGGACAAGCGCCTCGCAGAGCTCCCGGTCCTCCGATGTCATCGGGCCGTTGTCGTCCGCGAAATACTTCAGAAGCGCGAGCATTCCGACCTTCGGAAGATCCCAGACTGAACGTTTCAGCGCTTCCGCCGCAGTATCCGTAAGGCTTCGAATCCCCATAAAATACATATGCGACCGAAGTACAAGGTAAGCCGATTTCAGGAGAGGCTCCTGGCCGTTTTCCGACATATACCATTCAAAGAGCGAATCAAGTTCCCGGTTGTTCCCGCAGTACAGGCATTCGGTAAAAGCCTGTTCCACAAGTCCCCGGGTCGGCTGATGCTTCTGCCGGAGCCTCCGGATCAGCTGCAGAAGATCCGCCGTTCCGCCCTCGAAATACGAGGAGAGCACCTCATAAACCGCACTCGATCCGTGCTGGTTTTTGAACAGGCGGTAGCAGATCGCAGTCATGGTGCGGTCGCCCTTAAATACCGGCTGGTCCATCATATTCTCCGCGCAGATCTGCAGGTGATCGTCCGAAAGCCGCTCGTTACCGTACTCCAGAATCCTTGCGAAGGCCTCTTTATAATAACCGCGGTCGATCAGCACCTCGAGAAGCTTCGTCCGGTATTCCGGCGTAAAGGAGGTGAACTCCGCCTCCATCAGGAACTCGCAGCAGTTCACATGCTGCATGCCGGGGCTCATCGCAAGATCCACAAGGGATTCATAAAGCCGCGCGCGGTAAAACGCATCGATGTTCTTGTTCTTGATCAGTGTCGTGACGATAAAAAGGTCCTTCTCCCGAAGTGTTCCCGGCCGGATATGATCCGCTTCCCTGAGGAGCAGAAGAAGCCGTTCGGGAAGAAGCGAGGCGCATTCCGAATACAGCGCCGGATCGTCGAAAACCTTTTCGATCTCACAGTCCGGATCGAAATGCCGGTTTCCGTACCGGTCCTCAAAAGCGATTACCGCCTGCTCCGAAAACAGCGGCGCGAGCGCCTCCTGGTCGGATACGGAAAAACCTGTTTCCTGCTGGAGCTGCGGATAATGCACGACAACGCGCCGGATCGAAGGATCCGAGGTCCGGATCCGCCGAAGCTCAAGGAGGCTCATCATGCCCTGCGCATTTTCCGGGCTCAGGTGTTCGCGGTCGAGAATCGTCGCGAAGACCGGCAGCATCGTCTTCGGGAACTCTTCCATCCGGAGTTTCTTCACCGCATAGGCTTCGATTTTTTCCCGGTAAATATCCCAGACTTTTTCGTCGTCCCGATAGTATGTGACGATATTCGAATACAGAAGATCCAGCGGGATGCTGCTGTTTTCCCGGCCGTAGCCGAAGTACAGCACGAGATTCATCGGCAGCGGTTTTGCATAATCCCTAGGCAGCGAAACCATAAAATACTCATACAGCCCGGGCATGGAGAAATTCAGTTCCACTGCGTCCCGATACCAGCAGAAATACCGTTTCCCGACACGCTTTTGCTGCAGATATACGTTGCAGATCGCCTGCAGGAATTCCTGGTTGCCGAACTTCTTATAGGCAAGCTTCAGGATCAGCATGTACAGGGGAAGCAGCTTCGGATTCTTCAGTTCATGCGAGAACACATAAAACAGCGTCTTTTCCGAAATCAGCCCGGTCCGCAGCCCGAAAAGCGCCGAACGGAGCTCATACTCCGTCAGCACGGAGACCGCGGAAGTATCCTTTTCCCAGAGTGAGCAGGTCTCAAGAAGCACCATCGGGTCATGGTTTGCGATGGTATAATACTGCAGAAGAAGCTGCGATGCCTTTTCCGCGGATTCCGAAAATTCCGGGTTCAGCCGGTACTCGATCTCAAACATCAGCCCGGAACGGGCGCCGTCCATGAAAAGCTTATGCGCGAGTTCCCTGCACTGTTCCGACCGTTCTTCGTTGTCTTCGATCATCGCCGCAAGCTTCATGAACAGGCAGTAATTATCTTTTTTCGCGAGCCGGTCTTTCTGGACCGCGTCCTGAATGCGCAGCAGTTCTTTTCTCGCTTCTTCCATGCGCGATTCGACCGTGAGATACCAGGCATATGCAAGATGCGCGTCCGGATCGAGCGCATAGTCTTCCGTCAGCGCAGTGAATTCCCGGTCGAAATCCGGGATCACCCGGTTTATTCCGCGGCGTCTTGTGACTTCATAGCGCGTCACGAGCCTGGAAATCCGGATCCGGCGCTCCTTATCCTTCCAGAGGAGCGCCGCCGCCGGATCTTCCTTGCGCGGTTTTTCCGAAGAATACTCCTTCCTCGGTTTCTCTTCGCGCGGGAAAGCAATCCCGCAGGAACGCAGAAATTCGGAAAGTCCGTTGTCTTCCGCACCTGTCGACAGATAGCTGTGATAATGTCCGTAAAGCTTCAGGTCCTGCATAAAGGGCATGGAGGTGAAATCCCGGAAACAGAACAAAGCGGCCGCTTCCTTCGGGTTTTTCGCGGCAAATTCCGCAAACTCCGTAAGGGAGTCGAAGCTCTTCTGCACCCGGTCGCCGCACAGCACGCCGATCATGAAATCATAGGGAAGCGAAGTCTCCCCGCCGTTATATACAATATCGATATTCCCCCGGATCCGGTCGTTCGGAACCAGGCCGAAGGTGTTGATTTCCACCGTAAACTTGCCGGTCCGGCCGATAGAAAGCGGTTGTGAGACACGGATTCTCGCATCCTGTGAATAGAAAAACAGATGCATCGGGACATTGTTTTCCGAATTGACCGTCACCTCAAAGGCGGCTTTTCTGTCCGGGAGCAGCAGCCCCGATAGTTTTTCCACCCCGAAGCGCACCTCCGGAACCCGGTATTCGATATTTCCTTTTGACAACTGGATCAAACGACTTTTCATGCAATCACCCAAGATAGATCAGGATTCCGCGCACATAAAGCGCGATCAGAGAAGCAATACAAATAATGCTGATAATAATTCCCCGCCGCTCCATATAGTGGCGGATTTTCCTGCGGTTTTTCAGCCCGGCAATTCCCAGAATGATCGAAGAGCCCGCAAGGAGCAGCGATCCGATCATCAGGAGGCCGACAACAATTCCCGCCCTTCCTTCGGCGCGGAAGCTCAGATAGAAACCGGTCAGGATCGCAGATGCGGACGCAATTGACAGAAGAAAGGACAGAAGTCCCTGAACCGTACTGTTTTTCAGGTCATTTACCAGCGTATCACGCCGAGAGATCGTTATTCTCTGTGTCCTTCCGACACTTCCGAGTTCCTGCTCTTCTTCGATAATTTCCATGAGTCCCTCTGTTAAATGCAGCCTTATTTCTTTTTTGCGGCATAATACGGGAGAATCGGCTCGAAAGTTCTGCGGATTCCCTCAGGGTTGCCGATATTCTTCACAAAATCCGTACGCCGCCGGACAAATCCCGTCATCTTTTCCATGTATTCATCCGTCGAAATCGTGCCTTCCGAAACATAGGACAGACCCTTTTCCCAGGAGGCTGTGAGATCCGGGTTCAGAAGCTGCGGCATCGAAGCTTCGACGACATTGTAAACGAGCTCGCCCTGCAGCATCGGCGTAACGATCTGCGTCTTTCCGTTGATTTTCAGATATTTGATCGTAACGAGTTTTTTGATGATTTCGGCCCGGGTCGCGGAGGTTCCGATGCCGGAGCCTTTGATCTGGGCCCGGAGCTCTTCATCCTCGATGAACTGGCCTGCGTTTTCCATGGTCAGGATCAGGGATCCGGAGCTGTAGCGCTTCGGC
>CACYBV010000411.1 GCA_902772745.1 uncultured Eubacteriales bacterium | reverse complement strand
TAAATCCAACGGTACCGCAGGCGGCATGGGGGCGAAGATGACCCCGACGGCGCTCCTTCTTCTGCAGGACGGTGCGGCAAGAATCATCCGCATCACCAATCAGGATACAGTCGGAAAAGTAATCGATATGGTTCCCGAAGTGATCGACCGCATTAAGGCCGGGAAGGTTAAGGCTGATCCGGAAGTCGATAAGAAAGTCGAGGAGATCAAAAAGGAAGCTTCGAAGGAGTGAAAAACGGCAAGACGTTTTTTGTATTCCGTACACAAAAGAGGCGGATTCTGCGAACAATCCGCACTTTTTGTGTACGGAATTTCAATATGCGCATAAAAAACCGCCTTTTTTATGTCTGAAAGACTTCCTTACGGGCAGAGATTCTGTTATAATTGTCTTCGGATTTCACGAAAAAAGTGCTTGCTTTTTCAGTGGGTCTGTAGTATTATAGGGATACGAACAAATGTTCTATCGGAGGTTCAAATGGATAAGTCAGAAAAACTGAAAGCACTGGAGTCCGCGATCGGACAGATTGAAAAGGCGTACGGCAAAGGATCGATCATGAAGCTTGGATCCGGCTCCAATATGCAGGTGGAGACGGTCCCGACCGGCTGTCTGAGCCTCGATGTCGCGCTCGGCGTAGGCGGCATTCCAAAGGGGCGTATTGTTGAGATATACGGACCTGAGTCTTCCGGCAAGACGACCGTAGCCCTTCATATGGTTGCGGAAGTGCAGAAGCGCGGCGGAATTGCCGGCTTCATCGATGCGGAGCATGCCCTAGACCCGGTATATGCGCATAATATCGGTGTGGATATCGACAATCTCTATATTTCCCAGCCTGATTCCGGCGAGCAGGCTCTGGAAATCTGTGAAACCATGGTTCGCTCCGGCGCTGTGGATATTATCATCGTGGACTCGGTTGCCGCGCTTGTTCCGCGTCAGGAAATCGACGGCGAGATGGGCGACTCTCATGTCGGCCTGCAGGCAAGACTGATGTCCCAGGCACTCAGAAAGCTCACGAGCGTGATCGGAAAATCCAATGCGATCGTGATTTTCATCAACCAGCTGCGTGAAAAAGTCGGCGTAATGTACGGCAATCCCGAAACCACAACCGGCGGACGCGCGCTGAAGTTTTATTCTTCGGTCCGTATGGACATCCGCAGGACGGAATCCATCAAACAGGGCGGCGAAGTGGTCGGCAATCATACGAGGATCAAAGTCGTCAAGAACAAAGTTGCTCCCCCGTTTAAAGAAGCGGAATTCGATATCGTATTCGGAAAAGGCATCAGCCGTACCGCAGATATCCTCGAGCTTGCATCAAATGCCGGCATCATTCTGAAGAGCGGCGCCTGGTTCTCTTATCATGACGAGAAAATCGGTCAGGGCCGTGAGAATACCAAGATCTGGCTTGACGAGCATCCGGATGTGCTTGCCGAAGTGGAGCGCCTGACGCGGGAACATTTCGGGCTTCCGCTCGGCGATTCCAAAGAACCGGATCCTGCGGTGCCCGCCCAGGAAGAAAAATCGAAAAAGCGCAGTCCGAAGAAAGCGGATCCGGACAGCGATGTGGAAATCATCGACGAAAATGAAGTTTAAGGTTTTTGACAGTTTTTTTGAAAGGACCCAGAATGACCGAAGAATACGATGAGATTTCCCGGGAACTGATCAGAAAAGCCAGGGTGCGTGCCATGAAGATCCTCGAGTATGCGGACCGGACGGAGAAGCAGCTTCGGGATAAGCTGGAGGAGGGAGAATTCCCTCCTTTTGCCGTTGATGAGGCGGTATCCTATGTGCAGAAACTGCATTACCAGGACGACCGGCGCTATGCGGAAATCTATGTCAGGAGCAGAAGGGACCGGAAAAGCCGCTATGAGCTTCAGAATGAACTTCGTCTTCGCGGCATCGACAGCATGCTGGCGGAGGAAGTACTTCGGGAAGCGGAACTTTCCGGGGAAGATACCGTACGCAGCATGTTTCTGAAAAAGTACGGATCGAAAGACCTGACGGATCCCGCCGTCTACGAGAAAGCATTCCGGTACTTTGCGGGCAAAGGCTTTTCCTATGAAGAAATCAAAAAGGGAATCACCGGCGGAATCAGCGAAAGCACGGAAGAAAACTGAAGATTCCGGTCAAAGATATACCGATATGCTTCAAATATACAGCAAAAGCTTTTCACTTGAAAATTCTGTTTGATTGTGGTATAGTATAAACTGTCTATCTGTCCGGTATAATGATGATTACGGAGGCGTTTATTGATGCGTAGGACCAGACTGCTTGGAATCATACTGGCGGCAATACTGGGGAGCGGCTGCGTATTTGCGGCGGTTTCGCCGGCTGTTTTTGCTGTGGGCGAAGAAACAGAAACGGTTTCTTCGGCGGTTCCGGAGACTTTTCCGCTCTGCACGGAAATGGTTTACGACGGCGCCCGGGTTCGGGCAGAGGTTTCTGACCTTGAAGGGGAACTTCTGAAAGATTATGTTGCGGATCATCTCATGATCACTTCTTCGGACGGAAGCTCAGTGCTTCAGGAGATTTATCATATCTATGACAGAAACAGCCGTGCGCTCCCGATTGTCTCTCTTTTCATTGAAAGCGGAAATCTGGTTTTTTCCGTCGAAGACGGAAGTTCCGGCCTGATTACACTGTACAGGATCGGAGGTGCTTCCGACGGGTTCCGGATTATCGAAACGGAGTCGGTGTCCCTTTCCGACCCGCTTCGCATTTCCGAAATCCGCGCACTGCAGTATTACATTTACGGACTTCCGGAAAGTTCTGAGCCTGAGGAAGAAAGCGATACAGAAACCGCGGAAGAGACGCCTCTGCAGGATGGGGAGGAAACGGGAGATACCCCGGCGGCGGAAGAGGAAGAAACTTCCGATGAGGACAGCACTGCTGATGAGGACAGCACTGCTGTTGAGTCGGAGCTTCCGGCTGATTCCGATGCGATTACCGATGCAGAGGAAACATCGGATGAGAGGGAATTTTCGGAATATCCTTCAGCAGAAGACGAAACAGAGGCATCGTCAGAGGAAGATACAGACTCCGAATCGGATCATATCGAAAGCGCTGGCGATGAGACGCCGGATTTCGAAATTCCGGAAGTTTCCGGCGATATTTCGGAAACCGAAACGGATCCCGGATTACCGGAATCCGGATCTGAAAGCGATCCGGTGTCCGTGGATTCTATGGCAGATCAGGAAAATCCGGAGACATCCTGTGCGGATGATCCGGAAACCGATATGACAGCGGAGGTTTCTGATGAAGATCTTTCCGCTGAAAGCCCCCTGGATTCTTCAGAAGATGAAGGGGAGAACAGTTCTGAGGTCATCGAAAGCGGCGAAACTGATGATTTCGGATGTGAAACAGATACGGATGCGGAAGAAATTCCTTCCGCTGATATTCCTGCGGAGGAGTCTTCGGAACGCGCGGATTAACCGCCGCAGGTTTTGCAGGTGTGGCGGAATTGGCAGACGCGCTGGATTTAGGTTCCAGTGGGAGACCGTGCAGGTTCAAATCCTGTCACCTGCACTCAGGTGAGCGTGAAAAACAACAGGGCCCTTTTCGGCATTTGTCTGAAAAACTGAGAAGGACACCGGTTTTTTATGCAGTCATGAGTCGGAATATCATCGTGCAGAACTTTTTGCGCTGCAATCTTTGAATTTAATCATTGACAAATGATTTCCTTTGTGGTAGAATGCCTTTCGTTGGCAAAAACATGCGGAAGTGTCGGAATTGGCAGACGAGCAAGACTAAGGATCTTGTGGCTGTAAGGTCGTGTGGGTTCAAGTCCCATCTTCCGCAT
>CACYBV010000410.1 GCA_902772745.1 uncultured Eubacteriales bacterium | reverse complement strand
TGGAGACGAAGGGATTCGAACCCTCGACCTCTCGGATGCGAACCGAACGCTCTCCCAACTGAGCTACGCCCCCATTGCTTTTTTAAAGCTTCCTTATTGTACCCCTTTTTTTCGGTTTCGTCAAGTAGATTTTTTCCGGGATATGTGGTATGATAACAAACAGTTTCTGAAAATGATCGGAGGAAAGTATGTTCTGTTCAAAATGCGGGGCAGTTGTTCCGGAGAACTCCAGGTTCTGTACTTCCTGCGGGGCGAGCCTTTACGGTGCGCCGACACTGCATCTGGTGACGGATGAGGAGGGAAATGATTCCTATGAGATCGTCGGCGGTGCATCGACAGTGACCGGCGCTGAAGAAGCGGTTCAGATCCGGGCGGAGAAGGCCGAGGCTCCGGACGGAAAGGTTTCTGCCGATGAATTATATCGGGACGCAGAGGCGGTGATGGCTTTTCATGATTATCCGCTGTCGGTAAATGCATTTAAGAAGCTGTCGGCGGCTTATCCCGGGGACTACCGGGGGTGGTTTGGCGAGCTGCGTTCGGATATCCTGTATCATCTGACGAAACGGAGATATGATGTGAGTTTCTCCTTTGCGTCCGCGCCGGAGGAGGAGCTTCTCCAAAAAGCACTGGAATGCTCTGTGGATCCGAATCTTCTTGCCCCCTTTTTCCGTGAAATCCTGCCCGAATGGGAGACAAAACCGCATATGTATCCATTGAAGTGCATGGAAAATTATGGGAAATTCGGACGTTTTGAACCGGACTTTTCGGATCCGGTGATTGACGATAGGGATATCGGAGCGGAGTCGCTGATTCTCAGGGAGCGGCCTCATTTTCACGCGTACCGGCTGTACGCAGGGGAAGGCATCTGGTATAATCCGGACAGCTTCATGTGCTGGTTTGTGAAAAAGGGCGGAATCGGGGACCTCATCAGGAGGCTGAATATTCCGGATCTGACGGCCCGGGCGGACGGAATCCTGAATCTGTTCAGGGAGGGATACCTTCGGGGAAATCTTCTGGGCGCAAATTACTGCAGTATGCCCGAACTCGATGAAGAAGCATACCGTGTGCAGCAGGAGCTTGCAGGAGACTTTAACGCGTGGGTGCGGCTTCTCCGCGCGGCAGGGATCGATGCGAAGTATCTCCAGCGCGCGAAAAAGCTTGTGCTGGTGCTTCCCGGAACGCGCGCCGAAACGGAGCTGGATTTTATCTCGATGACGGTGATCGGGCGGCAGCTGGAGCTTGTGGCGGAGGACCGGGAAGGATTCATCAACTGTTATGCCTTTGTATTCCCGGAGGGCGTGGATCCGAAGAAATATTACGGGAAATAAAGTATTATCAGAAACGGATATTTACTGACCGCATGGCTTTGCGGGAAAGAATAAAGAAAAAGGATTATTGAGAACATGGAAGAAGAAAAGAAAATCACGGAAGAAGTAAAGAAAAGCATCGAGGAAATCGTTGCAGACGAAGAGGAAAAACTTGAGGCGATGAAAGCGGAGCAGGAAGGAGCAAGGGCGGTTACGGAGAAAAACCCGCACGGACTGATCCGCTCGACGGTGACAGCAACGCCGAATCCGGAGCTCGCCGAGGGAGAGGGCATGGCGGATTACAAGGATGAGCTTGAAGCATCGTTTCGCCAGATCCACGTGGGCGACGTGCTGACGGGACGCGTGATCGATGTCGACGAAACCGGTGTGCTGATGGACCTTTCCTACTATGCGCCGGGCAGGATTCCTGTGGAGGAGATGAGTGCGGATCCGCATTTCGACATCCTGAGCGCGGTGAAAATCGGTGATGAGTTCCAGGGAACGGTCATCAAACGCGACGACGGGAAGGGCAATATTGTTCTTTCCAGAAAGCAGGCCGACGACGAACTTTCCTGGGATAAGCTGAAAAAGATGATGGAAGAAAAGACTGTCGTCGAAGGGAAGATCACGGAGGTTGTTAAGGCCGGCGCGATTCTCTATGTCGAAGGCATTCGAGGCTTCATCCCGGCATCAAAGCTTGCGCTGGAGTATGTGGAAGACACGAAAGAGTACCTGAACCGGTATGTTCGTGTGCAGGTCATCGGAGTCGAGGAGGATACCAAGCGCCTGGTGCTTTCCGCAAAGGAACTTCTGCAGGAACAGGCGATTGAAGAGAAAAATAAAAAGATCAGCCGACTCGTTCCCGGGAATATTGTTGAAGGGACCGTCGAAACCCTGAAGGACTACGGCGCATTTGTCGACATCGGCGACGGAATCTCCGGACTGCTGCATATTTCCCAGATCTCGGAGCAGCGGGTGAAAAATATCCGCGCCGTGCTGAAGGAGGGGCAGAAGGTCAAAGCCGTCATCACCAAGGTTGATAACGGGAAAGTCAGCCTTTCCATGAAGGCGCTGATCGAGCAGATTGCGACGGAACGGGCGGAAGAGGAGCCGCAGGAATACAGTGATAATCAGGCGGCTTCGACGAGCCTAGGAGATCTTCTGAAGGGCTTGAAATTATGATCCTGTACATTATCCGCCATGGAGAGCCGGATTACGAAACGGATTCGCTGCTGCCTGCCGGTAAACATCAGGCGGAACAGCTTTCCCTGCGTTTTGCGCGTTCCGGGCTGGACCGGATCTACAGTTCGCCGATGGGCAGGGCACGGGAAACCGCCGCGCCGACTGCGGAGAAGCTCGGTCTGCCGGTATCAGTGCTCCCCTGGGCATATGAACTGGGGCATGAGACCTATACGTATTTCCCGGACGGCGAATTCAAACGGCTGTCCGCGATTGAAGGCACTTACTGGATGGCGCCGGAGCGGCGGAATCTTCTGTTTCCGGAACTTTGTGAAGACCCTGCGGTCCGGGAAACACATTTTCCGGATCGGTATAGGGAGATTTCCGAGGGTATCGATGCGCTGCTCCTTGAGAACGGCTACCGGCGCACGGAAGAGGGCTTTTATCTGCCTCTGGAAGCAAACAGCCGCCGCATCGCGCTCTTTTGCCATGTCGCGATGCAGCGGGTGATTTTGTCAAGGCTTTTGAATCTTCCGTTCCAGGCCTTCAATTACGCATTCATTGCCAATTACACGGGGGTTACGGCCTTCAGCTTCCCCGGCAAGGACCCTTCCCATGCCTTTGTCCCGCGCATGATCAGCTACGGCGACGTCGGGCATATGTACTTCGACGAACTTCAGGGACCGATCCGAAGCTACGCGACGAAGGAAGAATTCTGACGCGCAGCTTCGGATCACGCCTTTATCAGAAGAATATCTCCATCAGCATCCTGAGGCTGAAGAACCACAGAGTCGCGGAGATGGCGATGATCGCGAGCAGGATGCGGAGTGCCGTCCAGCCGATGCCGATTCCGACCAGTACCCGCCAGTCAAAGGCGGGATACTGATGACGGCTTTTGCGGACCGCGCCGATGATTACCCATACCAAAACTGCAATGATTAGAATTTTCCACATGTTCAGTTCCCTCCTTTCATCAGACTGGTTGTGAACCTACAGGAAAGCGTCTGTTTTTTCGGTGTATTTCCGAAACGTTTTTCCTGCCTGAACATACTGCTATTATACCGGAATGCCCGGAAAAGAACAGGGTGATCTCTGCGGATTACAGCAGCATAATCCGCAGACCGTCTGCAAATACCCCGGATATTCTTCCCCTTTGAAAAGGGGCGGCGGCAGGAAACAACGGGGATTTTCCGCAAATCTATTGAATTTTCTGCGCTTTTCGTGTATACTATATCAGTTACAGTGTCGGGTTCAGACCTGAACAGACTTTTTTCCAGATAATAAAGGAGTTGAAAACACCCACTCGATGGATGATGAC
>CACYBV010000409.1 GCA_902772745.1 uncultured Eubacteriales bacterium | reverse complement strand
GCACAGCTTCAGCAGCAAATTCACCGAATTTCTTTCCGATGCTTCCCGGCTCCGAGACAAACGCCAGCTCTTCCATCCGGTTAATGAACTGTCTATAACTGACATCACCGGACTTCGCCTGGTTTTCGATCTCCTCCAGCGGATCGTACAGGTCCGTGGCCACGTCCGCGGAAGTAAGTTCTTTCTGACCGTTGAGCTCCTTCAGGAAACGTTTGGTGACAGCGCGCATCTTATCGTCAAGATAAGTGTCCGCTTTGTCCCGCATCTCGGCCGGGACTCCATAGAGGGCTTCTGCCATACTGCCGGTGATGGCGCCGATCGTATCCGTATCCCCGCCGATGGAGACGGCGTTTTTGATAGCGTCTTCGTAGCTCTCGGCCTCCAGGAAACAGACAATAGCCTGCGGAACACAAACCTGGCAGGTTTCGTCCTGAGTCCTCGGGCACATGTAATCCTCGTTGATAAAAAGGTTATTTTTCTGAAGATCGGCCACCGTCATGTTGAGGTTGTAACCGAAACGCTGCGTGAGGAAGTCTTTGATCTCCTGCTTGCTGCTCCCGTTTCTGGCCATGTAGATGGCCGCAGCGACAGCCTGGGCCCCTTTGATGCCCTCTTCGTGCCGGTGGGAGACCTCCGCTGTATAGCCTGCCATCTCGATGGTATCTTCCAGGGAGTCGTACAACCACCCTGCGGGTCCGACACGCATCGCGGAACCGTTCCCGAAGCTTCTCCAGTGCGGGTCCGCCTTGTCCTGAAGCCACTGGCGGAAACCGGCTCCGTATTCGTTTTTGATATGTGCGTAGTCCGGATCCAGACTCCATTTACGGATGGATTTTTTGATTGCCTCCATGCAGACCTGCTTTTTGGCCTCTCCGTTGGGCAGATTACTCATGTCAACCTTTTTGAGGTCCATGAGCGCTTCGCCGATGGCGACGGTCAGAAGGGAATCATCCGTAAAATGAGACTTCGGATGGGCAAAGAAACGAAAATTCTTGTCACGCGGACCGGTATCGAACTCATATGGAGCTCCAACGACATCACCGATAATGGAACCATACATAGTTGTTTTCTCCTTGTCTTTTGTATTCAGGTATGTCTTTCCAGGGTGTCAGGGCATCTCAGGTGATTTGCATCTCGGGAAGGCGGGCACCGATTTCGTTTGTCTTCATCGGATGCTCTCCATCAGCCTCCTGCTTCAGAATCCCCGTGACGCAGAGGAGTTTAATATTCCATGCATGCATATCCGTTTCACTGCTTCCCGGATTCTCTTATCCGCATCCCTCCCGAACTCCTTCGCACGCTGAAAGCCCGCGCTTTCCTTCCTTCTGAAGTCTTTCCTTCAGCATTGTATTCCGTTTTGTTACGGTCAGGTTTCGGATCGCATAGCCCAGTGCTTTCCTTGTCCCGACAATTACACAGACCCGCTTCGCCCGTGTAACGCCGGTATAAATCAGGTTCCGCTGGAGCATCACAAAATGACTCATCAGGACAGGCATCACAACAATCGGGTATTCAGATCCCTGGGCTTTATGGATCGTCGTTGCGTAAGCCAGCGCCAATTCATCCAGTTCCGATACATCGTATTTCACGCGCCGGTCGTCGAAAAGCACCGTCAGTTCCCGTTCTTCAAGATCTACCGCTTCTATGACACCGGTATCACCGTTAAAGACTTCCTTGTCGTAATTATTCCGGATCTGCATGACCTTATCACGAACTTTGAACAGGGTTCCTGCCCTCCGAAGTCCCTGTTCACCCGGGTTGACCGCCTGCTGAAGCACCTGGTTCAGGTTTGCCGCTCCGACCACACCTCGCTGCATCGGCGTCAGCACCTGAATCTCTGAGGGCGGAACACGATAATAGGCAGGAAGTTTGTTTTTGACCAGGGATACGATCTCGGATGCGGAAAGCTCCGCGAGCATCTCTGTTGTGATCTCTCCGTCCGTATCCTTTCTCGCCGCCGTTTCCTCGTCCATGAAGAAGAAGTCCGAGTCTTTGCCGTTTCTGAGGTCCGGAGCTTTTCCTTCGTTAATCCGGTGGGCATTCATGATAATCCGGCTCTTCTGCGCCTGACGGAAGATTCTGGTCAGGCGGACTACCGGGAAGCATTCGGATTCAATGATGTCGCGAAGCACATTTCCCGGGCCGACGGATGGCAGCTGATCCACATCCCCTATAAGGATCAGGGTCATGTGAGATGGAAGCGCTTTCAGGAGATTGTACATCAGGAGAATGTCGATCATAGAGCATTCATCCACGATCAGGACATCCCCTTCCAGAGGGTTTTCAGCATTCCGCTGATATCCTTCCGGCGGTTTCACCTCCAGAAGCCGGTGAATGGTTTTGGCTTCAAGGCCGGTTGCTTGCGAAAGCCGTTTTGCGGCGCGTCCGGTCGGCGCGGCGAGAAGAATCCTTGCACCGGCTTCCCGGAAGGCTGTAATAATTCCGAGTGTTGTCGTGGTCTTTCCGGTTCCCGGGCCGCCGGTCAGCACGAGTATTTTGCTCTGCACCGCAAGCTCGATCGCCTGCATCTGGATCTCGTCGTATTCAATCCGGTTCTTCCTGCTGATACGGTCCCTCAGGCCGATCGTACCGATATCCAGCTTCTTCGGCGCATGATACAGGCGCTGAAGGACCCGCGCCGTCCCCTGCTCGCCAAAGAAAAACGGCGGCAGATAAATCGCGCGCTGCGGCTCCGAAGAAGGCTCCGCGCCTTCCCCTTCCGGGATAACTTCCGTGATCACATCCTGAGCACGGATCATCTCGTCAAGCGTCATGGAGAGTACATTGTCTTCAACAGCCAGGAGTTCTTCGCCGGTTTTCAGAAGCATCTCCCTGGTCGCGTAGCAGTGGCCTTCTTCTGAAAGTTTGTTCAGCGTATATAGGATTCCGCTCCTCAGGCGCACATATTTTTCATGATCAAAACCCAGTTTCTCTGCAATGGTGTCCGCTGTTTTGAAGCCGATGCCCCAGATATCATCCGCCAGCCGGTAAGGGTTCTTTGTTACGACTTCAATGCTTTCATTTCCGTAGGTTTTGTAGATCTTCGTGGCATGGCTGGTGCTGACGTTATGATCCTGAAGGAACAGCATAATGTTCTTGATTTCCTTCTGATCCGCCCAGCTCTTCTTGATCCGCTCTACACGAACCTGACCGATACCGGGAACCTGTATCAAAAGGTCCGGCTCCATTTCGATGACATTCAGCGTCTCTGCGCCGAACTGCCGGACGATACGGTTCGCGAACTTCGGACCGACACCTTTGATCAGACCGGACCCAAGGTATTTCTCGATTCCATATACGGTTGCAGGAAGTGTTTCCTCATAGGATTCCATGGAAAACTGCCTGCCGTATTTCTTGTCCACGCGCCAGGATCCGCTCATGATGAGAACGGAACCCACATGAACTTCCGCCATCGCACCGACAACCGTTACCAGATCCTGGTAATTCTTCACCCGGCACTTGATGACGGAATAACCGTTCTCTTCATTCTGATAAGTGATGCGTTCAACGACGCCGCGGATCTGTTCCATATCTTAGCTGATTTCCTTTTTCTCGTGAAGGATCTTTCCCGCTTTTTTCAGGGCGTTCGCGGTTTCCGCAAGCCATTCATTATAATAATCATACGTATCCTGCGTCCACCAGTTCAGAAGATCGTTCAGCCGTTTCACATCTTCGTCAGTACTGATACTCTTATGCTGCTCCGGATCCCGATTGACTGTTACGACATGCTGATGGTCAGGCT
>CACYBV010000408.1 GCA_902772745.1 uncultured Eubacteriales bacterium | reverse complement strand
TTTGTAGCTCGCCCAGCCGGAGCCGGTGATGTAGCCGCGGACGATGCATTCGATCGGCAGCATCTGAAGCTTTTTCACCATCATGCTGCGGCCTTCGAATTCGGGCTTTTGGAAGAATTCGGGCATATCGGCTGTATCGCAGCTGATCATATGGTTTGGGATCAGGTCCTTTGTGAAATCGAACCAGAAGCGGGACATCTGCGTAAGAATTACGCCTTTTTCTGTGACTTTGTTCTTCAGAATCACGTCGAAAGCCGAAATCCGGTCGGTGGCGGTGATGATAAGCGCCTCTCCGACGTCGTAGATTTCGCGGACTTTTCCTTCTTTGATCGGCTGGAATTCGTGCATGCGATACCTCCATGATAATTTGGTAACCGTTCAGCACCCCGGTAAAACATAATTCGAAAGGGTGAGCTGAACAGTTTCGATATAATCATTATAGAAAATACGGGAGCCCTTGTAAAGCCTTCAAAACAGAGGAATTTACAGGGCTTTTTTCCATGTCTTTGGTGCTTTTTTCGTCTCAGCCCGCGGGTCTTTTCGAGAATGCTTTCAGATCGTGACGCGAAGGGCCGGCGCTGCAGGCCGAAAACCTGTACTTTGCCGGCGTCAGATCCGTGAATGACTGCTTTTCGGCGGACCCGGATCGGGATGACATTTCTTTTGACTAAAGCACTATATCTGAGGTATAATCAAAAATAAAAAGAAAAAGAGAGGGCTGCAGTTATGTCAAAATGGACACTGACATGGGGCTTTACCCCCATCGATTTCAACACGAATAAAGGGATGCTCGAGGACCATACGGTCCAGACCGTGATCCAGAACAACCTGAACGGCGACAAAGTCAAAGTCAAATTTTTCAATGTCTACGGACCGGAGGACCTCGTGATCGAGCATGCGGCCGTGCAGACCGTGAACCAGGAAACCGGAAAGAAATCCGATTACATGCTGCTGAAAAAAGACGGCAAAGAGAAAATCACGGTTCCCGTGGGCGAACAGTTCTACAGCGACGAGCTGGAAATTCCGGTGAAATACAGCGACAATCTCGTGATTTCTCTGTATTTCAAAGAGAAAACCGACGTTCGGACCTTCGGACTGTCGAATCTCGGCCTGACCTGGCTCAGCTATATCCGCGGCGGCGATTTCCTGTCCGAAGAACCGCTCAGAATGGCCTTTGGCGCAATGAAGCCGGACTTCGGCCCGGCGATCAACGCGAAGGCGATCGGATTCTCAAATGTCGCCGTGCATACGGACGATCAGGTGAAGCTTCTCGGCTTTTTCGGCGACTCCATCACGCATATGGGCTATTATACCGGACCGCTTGTGAAGATGCTCTATGAGAAGTACCCCGGCAAAATCTCGGCCGTGAATGCCGGAATTTCCGGAAACCGTATCCAGCGAAGCTATCCGAACTTCCCCGGGGAGGGCGGCGGCCATCAGTTCGGCATCGCCGGAAAGGACCGCTTCCTCGGCGATCTCTATCTTGACGCAGCTCCGGACATCGTCTACCTGATGCAGGGCGTCAATGACACTTCTCACAGCATTCTCGGGCGCGAATACCCGATTCCGACGGCGGAGGAGATCTATGAGGCGCTTCGGGAAGTGATTCAGATGGCGCACGATCGGGGCAGTAAGGTCTATATCGGGACGATTTCGCCCTTCGGAGTGAAGGGAGAACCCTGGCGGCCGCAGGCGGAGGAGATCCGTCTTGCCTTAAACGAGCTGATCCGAAACGCAAAGGATGCGGATGACATGATCGATATTGACGAGCTTCTCCGCGATCCGGACGATCCGCATTCCATGCAGGAAGGCACGAATTTCGGCGACGGTGTACATCCGAATATCTTCGCGGGTACCAGAATGGCAAAAGCGATTTATAACAAGTGGTTCGGCGAGAGCTTATGATGCCTTAAATCAAAAACAGAAAACGCTGAAGGACGGGAGCTTCATTTACACACTGCCCTTTGGAACGCATGAAGGCTGTTACTGCTTCCCGGCGAATGACCTTCGTTCGAACCTGATCAGTTACAGCGCCACCGGCCCCGCATTTTCTGGTGATTCCGGACGCGATTCCTCCGCTCGCCTC
This sequence comes from uncultured Eubacteriales bacterium, assembly GCA_902772745.1. Classification (GTDB taxonomy): domain Bacteria; phylum Bacillota; class Clostridia; order Lachnospirales; family Lachnospiraceae; genus UBA1267. The sequence continues at coordinate 7,273 of CACYBV010000408.1, read as the reverse complement.
GCCGGGAGGCGGAATGACAGGCATTATTTCTCCCCTTGACCTTCTTCCGAAAACTGCTATACTGAAGAAAAGAAACTGATCGAAAGGAGCATCCTATGGCAAAGACTATCGGTATCGTTTCAACAAAGTTCGGAAAGGTTTCCGGTGTCCCCGCGGACTGTCCGGAATATGAAGGTATTACTTATTTCAAGGGAATTCCCTACGCCGCGCCGCCTGTCGGGGAGCTTCGCTGGCGGCCGCCGCAGGATCCTGCGCCCTGGGAAGGCGTACGCGCCTGCGACACTTACGCCCCGATGGCCTGCCAGGTGATGGGTTCCGGCTTAAGTTTCGAGCCATGGGGCACGGATTTTTACTACATGGGCACCCCGGAGACTTCCGAGGACTGTCTGTATCTGAATATCACGACCGGCGCATGCAGTCCTCATGAGAAGCGTCCTGTGTACATGTGGTTCCACGGCGGCGGACTGAACACCGGCTATGCTTATGAGATCGAATTTGAGGCTTCGGAGCTTGCGAAGCGCGGAATCGTCGTCGTGACGGTAGCGCAGCGGCTGAATGTTTTCGGATATCTCTGCTGCAGGCAGCTTTCAAAAGAGCAGGGCGGAAAGTCCGGAAACTACGGCCTGATGGATGAAGTGAAGGCACTGGACTGGGTGTACGAGAATATCGAAGCCTTCGGCGGAGACCCGGAAAACATCACGATCGGCGGACAGTCCGGCGGCTGTTCGAAAACAGGTGCTTTAGCGGGTTCCCCCTATAACAAAGGCCGTGTGAAGCGCGTAATCAATCAGAGCTCTCTGAACTGGGACCGGAAATATCAGACCGTCGCGGAAGCGGAAGATGCGGCGGCGAAATACTTCGAAGCGATCGGCCTTGACCCGGATCTGCCGCTGTCGGAGCTTCGGAAGGTCGAGGTCCCGGTCTTCCAGAAGCCGCTTCCGCCGGCATCATTTGCCGACCCGGCGGCTGTGCGCATCCCGGGAAGCATGGTCTGCGACGGCGACTATGTTCCCTATGCAGAAGAAGAACGGGCGATTCAGGAATTCGCTTCGGACTGCGACTATATTTCCGGCGTCAACAACGGAGAAGGCTTTATGACAAAAGGCTTCTTCCTCGGCGGAAGCGATGCGATGACAAAGGAAGAGTTTTACAGAATCGCGAAGGACCTCCTCGGCGAAGAACTCTACGCAAAATACGATTTTGGAACCCTCTGCCCCGCGACGGACGAGACGGCGAACAAAGTCTCCCGCTACCTTGCGGCGAGAGGCCTGGCGGGCGGCATGGGCGCTTTCAAGTCCCGCTATTTCGGCGTCTACCGCAAAGAAAGGGAGGACAAAGGCCGGACGTACGCCTATATCTTCTCACGCGTTCCGCCGACGAGGCCCGAGGATGAACGGCCCGGAACGCGCCGCCAGCATGATTACCTGCTGTCCTGGCACTCGGCGGAACTGTGGTATACCTTTGCATCTCTCAGGAAGAACGTTCCGCCCTGCCGGCCCTGGGAGGAGACGGACTTTACCCTCGCACGCGAAATGTGCGATTACTGGGCGAATTTCATGAAGTGCGGCGATCCGAACGGCGAAGGCCTTCCCGTATGGCCCGAAGCCTCGGACAATTACGGATGGATCGAATTCGGCGATGAAATTGTTCCGCATACGGAATTTGACCGCCTTGATGAGCTGACGCTGGAATTCGGGAAAGCAAACGGGCTGCTGCCGGAATGACAGTAAACCGACAGAAGAGGACAGGCCCCCGTATCAGCCTGATACGGGGGCCTGTCCTCTTCTGTCGGTTTCCGGCGGTTACGAGTGATCGTAAAGCATCAGCGCCTGAGTAAACAGCTCTTCGTTGACCGCGCTGTAGCGGGTGTGATCGACACGGCTCACAATCGCAGCCTCGTCCTCCCGTGTGAAGGATCGGCCCAGACTCTTTTTTGTTCTTTCAATTTCCTTTTTCACATCCTCCTGGTACTGCACCGCGTCCGCAGACCGCCAGACGGTATCATGCGCGCCGCAGGCGCCCTGGCCGGTATAATAGAAGACATTTTCCGTCCGCATTTCTTCCCGGTGATGGATCAGCGCGAGATCGCTCCAGTAATCTACAACCATATCCTTGATGCCGTGAGCGATCAGGATGGGGCAGGAGCTTTCATTGACCGCCCGGACTCCGTTCAGCTCGGTATAGGAACCGAAAAGGCCTTTCTGCGTTTCCTCAAGGAAAGCAGCGGTCATTTTTGTTTCCGGGACCCCGAGGATCGAGGAATACAGGAAACCTTTGCCGACGATCATTGTATTTGCGTCTTTCATCGCAGACATCGTGACCGAAGCCCGGATCTCGGGATGCAGAAGAAGCACCGCGGAAGCCGCAAATCCGCCGCAGGAGTGTCCCAGGACGTAAAGGGGCATGTCCTGAAGTCCCGGCGTTTCCCGGACAAAATCCAGAAGGTGATCAAGCTCCACCAAAGCTTCCGAAAGCCCGACCGTCGAGTCCCCTTTCGAGTCATAGGTCCCTTTTCCGTCAAATGCAATGACGCTGTAACCGTTTTTGACGATAAACTCGAAGATCGAAAGGTAGTCGTCCGCCCCGGTATGCAGGCCGTGCGCGAAGGCTACGAGGCCTTTTGAAGGCTTTGCGGGATAGAAATATCCGGCGCATTCCACGCCGTCGGAGGGAAAAGTGAAGCGTTCCCGCATAAGACGGTCGGAAACCCGATCATAGCATCGAAGACCCGGCGTCACAGCATAATCCGGCCGTTCGAAGCGCGAGAACAGTTTGTTGTAGGCAATCGGTCCGCCGATCTGAAGAAGCCCGGCGCCGATCATTTTTCCCGCTTCCCGGACCTGCTCGTCCTGCAGGAAATTCATGATGCTGCCAAAGACATTCCGCCGCCCTCTCGGGGTTTCGGCTGCAGCTGCGGGCATTTCTTCGTCCGGCCTGTTTTCCGGCAGAAGCATCCCGTTGTTTTCCGAGTCGGTATCACACATAAAAACCTCCTGCGGGATGCGGGAATTTGTTTCTTTACGCGCATCCCGGATAAGCGGGGGGCGGTTTTTCATGCCGCAGCCCCGCTGTTTTCAGTGTAGCATATTTCCGCGGGTTTCGCAATCACTCAGGCTGTGTTTTCATTGAATCGGGCGGCTTTCTGTGCTACAATAGCCGTACAGAATATACAGGAGGGGACTTATGATTCTGCTGATTAATGCCTGTGTCAGGGAAGCGTCGCGGACATGGAGACTGACGGAGGCGCTTTTATCGAAACTGCCCGGGGAAGTTCAGGAAGTAAAACTGTCGGAAATTCGTTTTCCGGCCGCCGATGAAGTCTTTCTTAAGAAGCGGGACGCACTGATTGCCGCAGAAAAATGGGAGGACCCGCTGTTTTCTCTGGCGCGGCAGTTTGCGGCGGCCGATACGGTTGTCGTTGCGGCGCCTTACTGGGACCTGTCGTTTCCGGCCGCATTGAAGCAGTATTTTGAACAGATTAATGTGCTCGGAATCACCTTTCAATATACGTCGGAAGGAACGCCGGAACCCCTGTGCCGGGCAGGGAAACTGTATTATGTCACGACGGCCGGCGGGATTTTTGTGCCGGATGAATTCGGATTCGGTTATGTAAAGTGCCTTGCGGAGAGCTTCTACGGCATCCGGGAGTTCGAATACCTGAAGGCCGTGGGACTGGATGTGGAAGGCGCCGACCCGGAAAAGATCCTCGCGGACGCGATCGCTGCTATCGGAGAGAAAATATGAGGGACGACATTTTTGTGATCGAAACAGAGTTGACGCCGGAGGTGCTTTGCACCCTGATCAGTATGTCCGAAGCCTGGGAAGCGGAACAAAGCTGCCATGGTTATCGGAAAAATGAACGCGCTGATATCGAGGGCAACCGGATTTTCCTCGCAAAAGCAGGAGACCAGACGGTCGGATACCTGTTCGGGCATCGGGAAAATACGAAGCAGTCCTCCTCCGTCATGGCGGAAAACACGCCGGTATTTGAGGTGGAGGAACTGTATGTAAGGCCGGAATTTCGAAGCTCCGGGATCGGGACAAAGCTGTTTCTCGCTGCAGAACGGGCCGTTTCGGAGGAAGCGGAGTATATTCTTCTGAGTACCGCGACGAAGAACTGGCGGGCCATCCTGCATTTCTATATTGACGAGCTGGGGATGGATTTCTGGAGCGCACGGCTGTATCTGAAGCTTCGCTGACAGCTGTTCCGGCTGACGGGTGATCGGGTCCGGGAACCGCGGTGCTCGGGAAAACCATAAAAAACGGTTCGGGAATCAACCTTTGACAGATACGGATTCCTGTGATACTATTAGAATTAAGGATATTGTATAATCAGATGCAGGGGGAGGAAATGCCCATGAAGATCAGTGTTTTTTATCACCATGTACGTATGGCGGCCGAGCAGCAGGGCGTTCCCCTGGAAGAAATGATGCGCCGCGTCAAGGCGCTCGGCGTGGACTACCTTGAGATGGACCTCGAGGTCGCGGACAGGATCGAGGAAACGGCGGAACTTCTGCTGGATTCGGGACTTCAGGCGTCGAATATCTGTGTTTTCTATCCCTGGGCAAAGGAACCCGACAACATGCTGGACGATGTGGCGATCCGTATGGCGAAGGCCTTCGGATCGGACAAGATCATGCCGATTCCGGGACTTTACAGCTCGCCGGCGAAGGATCCGCGGGAACTTGGGAACATGCTTCAGGGCATGCAGACGCTTGCGAAAAAGGCGGCAGAAGAAGGCCTTATGATCTGTATTGAGGACTTCGACAATGTTCTGTCTCCGATCTCTGACAGCGAGGGCATGCTGTACTTCCTTCAGCGGATCCCGAATCTCTGTGTGGCGTTCGATACCGGGAATTTCCACTTTGTCTGCGAGAATATGCTCCGGGCCTACGACCGGCTCTTCAACCATATCATTCATGTGCACCTCAAGGACCGGGCGGACAGCGAGCATCCGGGCACACCGACAGTGCGGACCGACGGATCCGTGATGTACCCCTGCGCGGTCGGCGACGGTGATCTGCCGCTGAGCATCATTATCGACGACCTGAAGGAGCGGAAATACCGCGGAATCTATACGGTGGAATTCTACAATGTGGCGGATTACTGGCAGGCGATTCAGGATTCTGTAAATTATGTGAAGATGTTCGCGTAAAATTATTCTTCGGGAGGTTATGGCTTTGGCGGAAATCAGGGCATTTCAGGCGCTCCGTCCGGAACCGGGGCGGGCAGACCTTGTCGCGGCACTTCCCTATGATGTCTACAATCGGACAGAGGCCAGGGAAGAAGCACGGCGGCATCCGTATTCTTTTTTAAATATTGACCGGCCGGAAACCCAGTTTGCGGAGGATCAGGACATGTATGCGCCGGAAGTGTACCGGCGGGCGGACTGGCTGATCCGCGAATGGACTGCGCGCGGCATTTTTGTGCGGGAAGAAAGCCCCTGCATGTACATCTATGCGCAGACGATGGACGGCCGGACGCAGACCGGGCTTGTCGCCTGTTCTTCCGTTGACGACTATCTGTCGGGCGTCATCAGGAAGCATGAGAATACGCTTGCGGAGAAGGAACAGGACCGGATCCGGCACATCGACCGCTGTTCGGCGCAGACCGGACCGATCTTCCTTGCTTACCGCGACGACCGTGTCGTCGACATGATCATCGAGCGGGAAAAGAGAAATGAACCGCTGTATGATTTTGTTTCGGAAGACCGGATCCGGCATACCGTCTGGCGGATAAGCGATGCGCTGTCACTGGAAGCGCTGCGGTTTGCATTTACACAGATTAAAAACACCTATATTGCGGACGGCCACCACCGGGCGGCATCAGCGGTCCGGGTGGCGGGACTTCGGCGGCTCTCCTATCCGGATTACGACGGGACGGAGGAGTTCAACTGGTTTCTGTCGGTGTTTTTCCCGGCCTCGCAGCTTCGGATTTACGATTACAACCGGGTGGTGAAGGATTTAAACGGTCTCTCGAAAGAGGCGTTTTTCGAAAAGATATCGGAAAAGTTTGAGATCAGCTATGAATCCGGCCGAGGCCAGCCTTTCCGGCCGCAGGAGAAAGGCGAATTCGGATTGTATGTTGAGGGGAGCTGGTATCGGCTTACCGCAAAAGCGGAGATCCGCTCAGAGGACCCCGTGGACGGTCTGGACGTCTCCCTGCTGCAGAATCACCTGCTGTCCCCGATCCTCGGCATCGGAGACCCGAAAACCGATAAAAGGATCGGTTTTGTCGGCGGAATCCGGGGCCTTGCAGAGCTGGAACGGCGTGCGGATTCGGATATGAAAGCGGCTTTTTCCATGTATCCGACTTCGATGGAGGAACTCCTTCGCGTAGCGGACGCCGGAAAGCTGATGCCGCCGAAAAGCACCTGGTTTGAGCCGAAGCTGAGATCGGGCCTGCTGATTCATGAGTTTGAACGGTAAATGAAAAAGTTATGCAATGTTTCGAGGAATCCCAGAAGTTTTTGACCAAGTAAAAGGAGGTAAGTGATGGGACTTTTTGACAGTCTGAGAAGAGGCGTGGAACAGAGCGCGAAAAATGCGGTGAACCGCGGAATCCGCCAGGGCGTGAACAACGCGGTGAACGGAGCGGTCAACAGCGCGGCGCAGGGGATACAGAATGCGGCTTCAAACAAGGTGCGGGAGATCAGTTTCCAGCGTCTGCCGCAGAACCTTCAGGAACTGCAGGCGATGCCGGAAGCTTCGATGACGGATCCTTTTGCGGTGGCGGCTCTTGTGCCGGCGGTGCTGAATGTATTCCACACAAACCGTGAGGAGTGCTACCGGATGCTGGACTTTTTGAACGGCCCCGCGGACCTTTCCGGCATGGACCAGCAGTTTATCCGCGACCAGTCGATGGACGGCCGCGATTATGTGGCGCGCTCGTATTTCAAAGGCGCGACGCCGGACAACAACTATACGCCGACAATGCCCTATACCGTGACGGTGATGCAGAACGCATACAGTAAGACCGGCGAGACCTATCTGCAGCTGTGGCTGTACTCGGGCGGCGCGGATCATCCGCGTGAAGTGCAGCTTCGCCAGAAACCCTCAACCGGCCAGTGGTTTGCGACCGGATGGCGCGGGCTTCTTTCCGGCATCCGGGTACCGAAGGAAGCGGACCCCTGGGCATAACAGCGAACGGCGCGGACTGATTCGCGCGGCATACCAGGACGACAGCAAAAGGAAGGACAGAATCATGGTGGATGTACACGGAAAATGGGCGCTTATTACCGGCGCTTCGAGAGGGATCGGATATCTCACGGCGC
>CACYBV010000407.1 GCA_902772745.1 uncultured Eubacteriales bacterium | reverse complement strand
TATTCACACCTTGGTTACAACCTCAATGCAACGGATATGCAGGCTGCGGTCGGCTGCGCGCAGATCGAAAAGTTCCCGGGCTTTGCAGAACGGAGAAAAGAAAATTTCGCATACCTGAAAACACAGCTTTCGGATCTTTCCGAATACTTCATTCTCCCCGAAGCGCTCAAAGGCTCCGACCCCTCGTGGTTTGGGTTCATGCTGAGCTGCCGTAAGGGCGTCGACCGCAAAAATGTCGTCCCCTTCCTCGAATCCTGCGGCATCCAGACCCGGATGCTTTTTGCCGGAAACATTCTGAAGCATCCCTGCTTCGACCAGTATCGGGGGACGAGTGCTTACCGGGTGGCCGGAAATCTCGAGAATACCGACCGGATTATGGAAGACACCTTCTGGCTGGGGGTTTATCCGGGCCAGACGCGCGACAAACTGGCCTTTATGGCCGGAAAACTGCATGAGGCGATCCGATGACCAAAAAAAAGTTCAAAGCCCTGAAAAATCTGTTTCCGCTTCAGGAAAAGCCGCTGCTTCTCATAGACTGGATCCTGCTTCTTCTCCTGATGGCGCTGTGCTTCCTCTCTTTCGAGATGCGGGATCTAGTGCATACGGCGGGCTGCTCCTACGGTTTTCTGGACGGACATTTTTTCGACTTTTATGACTATCTGAAGAGTTCGGCGATTGCAGAAGACGGTTCCGTCGGCATGGTTGCAAGCTACCTTCCGACGGTCTATGTGATTTTTGCCGTGTGGAACCTTCCGATGAAGATTTTCGGGATTGTACCGCAGGCTTCTGCGGAACTTGGCTTCATCCCGCTGATGTGGGCGAAAATCCTTCCCTGCCTCGTGTTTTTCGGCTGCGGCTATGTACTTTACCAGATCTGCGGACTTCTCGGCATGGGACCGCGTAAGGCGAAATTCTGTATGTTCGCCTTCCTCGCGTCGCCGGTCTGTCTCTTCGGACAGTTTGTAATCGGGCAGTATGAGAGCTTCATGATCTTTTTTGTTCTTCTCGGTTTCTATTACTGGCTGAAGAAAAAGGATCTGCAGTTTGTGCTGTTTTTCGGGATTGCGCTGACCTTCAAATACACGGCGGTCCTGCTGTTTGTCCCGCTTCTGGTCCTTCGGGAAAAGAGAATCCTCCGGGTGCTTCTCGGGCTCTTCGTCCTGATCCTTCCGGCGGTTTTCGAATTCCTGATTTTCTCGGGATCGGAGGGCTTTCGTGCGAGCGTTTTCGGCCTCGGCGCCGACGCTTCGGATTCGCCGGTCGGTTATGTCACAAACGCGGCGTATTTCACCGGCTTCTCCCTCGGGAAGAATCTGAATTATGCGGTATATCTTGCCTTCCTCAGCTTTGCGCTCGTTGCCGCCTGGGCTTATTTCACAAAACCCGCGGACAATCGGATGGAGCAGGATTATGCCCTGTATTTTTTATGCCTCGCGGTTTCCGCGCTGTTCTGCTTCTCCAAATGGCATCCGCACTGGCTGATGCTTGCGGTTCCGTTCTATACAGTCAGCGCCTTCCGCCATAAAAACACGGCGGTTTTCATGGCGCTTGAAATGCTCTTCGGCGTGCTTCTTGTAATGTTCTCGGTCTGCCAGTTCCAGAAAGTCGTCGATGAGGTGATGCTGAACCGCGGAATCTTCAAATTCCTGCTTCCGCTCGAAAAAGTCGGCCGGGAGACGACGCTTTCAGAGTATCTCGGAAAGCTCGACATGTCGATTGAACTGACGCTCCTCACGGCGCTGATGGCGGTGTTTGCGGTATTCAAGCATCCGAATTATTATGACGAAAGCCCGGACGCGCCGGCGGACAGCGCGATGGGCTGGATCCGCGCGCGGGCCGTGATCCCGATGCTGGTTTTACTGATTCCGGCGGCGCTTGTACTCCGGGCGAATTTCAGGCCTTCTGTCTGTCCCTACAGCGAGGACCGTGCGGGCGTGTTCATCGAGATCCCCGAGGGCGGGGAGATCGTGCAGTCCTTCACATCCGAAGGCAGCAGTCTCAGGAAACTGAAGTTCCCGGTTTCCGTCGGCGAAAACAGTGAGAGGACCGTGCTGGAGATTTCCGTGACGGAGAAAGACGGAACGGTGCTCTATGAGAAGGAAATCCGTGCGAAATCCTGCTTCGAGGGCGAATTTGTGCTGCTGAAACCGGGCGCCGCGCTGCAGGAGGGCAGAGAATACGAGGTGCATTTTGCCGTAACGGAGGCGGAGAAAGACTCGAGCTTCCGGCTTCTCGGGATGAAGGATCCCGCGCCCGGTTATGAGGACGCGGTGCTTTCGGGGAAGGCACAGGATTATCACATGGACCTTCTGATCTATCAATAAGGGGGAGCAATGAAAAAAATCAGTATTCTGATTCCCTGCTACAATGAAGAGGAAAATGTCCGCGAGATCGCGCAGGCAGTCGAAGAACAGTTTGCGAACGAACTCCCGGAGTACAATTACGAAATCATTTTCATCGATAATGACTCGAAGGACCGGACGCGGGACTATCTCCGCGTCATGGCAGCGACGGATTCGAGAGTCAAGGCCATTCTGAACACCCGGAATTTCGGACAGTTCAATTCGCCGTACTACGGAATTCTGCAGGCGCACGGCGACTGTGTAATCACGATTGCCTGCGATTTCCAGGACCCTGTGGAGATGATTCCGAAATTTGTCCGCGCCTGGGAAGAGGGCTACAAGGTCGTTATCGGGCAGAAGACGAAAAGCGACGAAAGCAAAATCGTCTATGCGCTCCGGGGCCTGTATTACCGCATGGTCCGGCGCTTTTCGGACGTTCCGCAGATCGACCAGTTTACGGGCTTCGGCCTCTATGACCAGGAATTTGTCGAACTGATGCGGACGCTGGACGACCCGATTCCCTTCCTTCGGGGCGTCGTCGCGGAGATGGGTTACAAATACAAGGCAATCGAGTATACGCAGCCCAAGCGGCGCGCGGGGCACACCAGCAATAATTTTTACCGCCTCTATGACGGTATGATGTTAAGTTTCACCTCCTATACCAAGATCGGCCTCCGGATCGCGTCCTTTATCGGTTATTTCGGAGCGCTCGGAAGCTTCGCCATCGGTATTTATTTCTTTATTCGGAAACTCATCGACTGGAACGGCTACCAGGCAGGTATAGCGCCGCTGATCATCCTCGTCGGCGTTCTCGGATCACTGCAGCTGATTTTCATCGGGCTCATGGGCGAATACATTCTTTCGATCAACCAGCGTATGATGAAGCGGCCGCTTGTCGTTGAGGAGGAACGTCTCGGAAACTGGAAGGAAGAAAAAACTACAGAGGAACAGACTGGGGAGAAAAAAGAATCATGAAAAATATCAGACTTCTGGACTGTACGCTCCGTGACGGCGCCTATATCAACGGCGCGGATTTCGGTGAATCGGCGATTCACGGAATCATCAAAAAACTTTGCGAAGCCCACGCCGATGTGATCGAGTGCGGCTGGTTCAAGGACGCGGAGCGGAAGAAAGGCAGCAGCTATTTTCACCGGGCGGAGGAGATCACTCCCTACCTGAAAAAAGAGGAAGGCATACTTTATACTGTCATGATCGACTGGGACCGCTATGACACGGCGGCGCTTTCTCCGTATGACGGTACTTCCGTCGACGGCGTCCGGATCGTATTTCCTCACGGAAGGCACAAAGAGGGAATTGAAATCGGCCGGAAAATCCGCGAAAAAGGCTATCAGGTGCTGTTCCAGGCCGCGAATACCCTTGCTTATTCGGATTCGGACCTCCATGAGCTTGCACGCGACATGAATGAATTCGGACCGGTGTCCCTGTCGGTCGTCGATACCTTCGGCGCGATGTTCTTCGACGATCTCACGCATATCGTTTCGATCCTGGATAAAGAGCTGGATCCGGCGATTTCTCTCGGATTCCACGCCCACAACAACCAGCAGCTTGCCTTCGCCCTCGGGATTCATTTTATCGATCTCATGAAGGATTCCGACCGGGACATCATGATCGACGGGACGCTTTCAGGGATGGGCCGCGGCGCCGGAAACGCGCCGACGGAGCTTGTCGTGAGCTACCTGAACCGGGTCTGGCACGGAAATTTCGATATGAACGCGGTCATGGACGCGATCGACATGTATATGAAGCCGCTGTCGGAACATTATCAGTGGGGCTATTCGACGCCGTACTTTATCGCGGGCATGTACCAGTGTCATGTGAATAATATCGCGTACCTTCTGAACAATCACCGCTCCAATGCGCGCGACATGCGCAATATCATCGCCTCCCTTTCACAGGAGGAGCGCCGGAAATATGACTACGACCTTCTCGAGCAGAAATATATCGAGAACCAGAGCCGGATCGTTGATGACCAGGCGGCGGAAGAGGAACTGCTGTCGATGCTCCGGGGCCGGAAAGTCCTGCTTCTCGCACCCGGAAAGTCTCTGGACACGGAAGCGGAAAGGATCAATGCCTACATCCGGGAAAACGACCCCGTCGTGATCGCGGTCAATGCGGTTCCGAAAAACTATAAGCCCGATATCGCCTTCTTCAGCAACAGCCTGCGCTATGATTATGCAAAGCTTTCGCACGCGGACCGTATCCGGAACATGACACGGGTACTCCTCTCGAACGTGGCGCAGGAAGGGAATGACCGGGAGCTTGTGATCAATTTCAACCGCGTCATCAAGCGCGGATGGCCGCATTTCGACAATTCGATGATGCTCTGCCTGAGACTCATGAACCTTCTTCGGATCCCGGAGGTTTCGATCGCCGGCTTCGACGGCTTCAAGGATGAATACCAGGAGAGCTATTCGGACGCGAAGCTCCCGAGCCTGAATACGACCGGCGACTGGGTCGGACTGAATAAGGAAATCCGTGAAATGTTCCAGGATTTCAGGAACTCGACCGCGCATTCGATGAAGATTGAATTTGTGACAGAGAGTTATTTTGCATAAGGACGGACAATTATGATCAAAGCATCTGACTATATCATGGATTTT
>CACYBV010000406.1 GCA_902772745.1 uncultured Eubacteriales bacterium | reverse complement strand
GCCTTCCGAAGCGGTTTCAAACGAAGGCGCTGAGCTGTTTTCCAGGACGTCGTTTTTTGGCGCACAGGAGCCGGCCGGGGCTGTCAGAATAAGCAGTGCGGCGGCGGGTGCAATCAGGTTGATTAAGCCTTTTTTCTTCATTTCTCAAGTTTTCCTGTTTTTTCAGAAAATCAAATACAGTCCTCCGGGCGGTAAAGCCGGCCGATTCTTTACGGATCCCCGAGCGCAAGCATCAGCTGCAGGACGTTTTTCGCGGTCCGCTGCAGTTCGCCCCGTGTGATTCCGCCCGGTTTTCCGAGAGTCCGAAGAAGCGTCCCGTCCGAACGGTATTTTTTCACGATACGCCGGCGGTCGCCGGGCATCAGCATATCCACCTGGGCGCGCACACGGTAGGCATTGTCGCGAAGCCGGGGAAATTCCGGGCTTTTTGATCGCTGCATCCACCAGTCGGTGAGCACAAGCCCCGAAAATCCCCATTCCTCCCTGAGAACCGTTGTTGCAAGCTCATAATTATAATGGCTCCACACGCCGTTGACCTTGTTGTAGCTGGTCATGATCGTGAGAGGATTTGCTTCCCTGACTGCAATCTCGAAATTCCGGAGATAGAGTTCACGGAGCGTCCGCTCCGAAACCCGCGAATCATGCCGGTTCCTGCGCATTTCCTGGTTGTTGCAGGCGAAGTGCTTCGGACAGCTGGCGTGTCCGGTGCCCTGTATACCGCGGATGACGGCGGATGCGATTTTTCCGGAAAGAAGCGGATCCTCTGAGAAATACTCGAAATTCCGTCCGCAGAGGGGATTTCGGTGCAGGTTCATGCCGGGCGAGAGATGCACGTCGACCTGATGCCGGCTCATTTCCCTGCCGAGAAAATCATGCAGCGATTCCACGAGAGCGGTGTCGAAAGTTGCGGAAAGCGCTGTCCCGCAGGGAAGCAGGGCACAGTATTTCTTCAGCCGGAGCCCTGCCGGCCCGTCGCAGCAGCTGACCGCACGGAGCCCTTTTTTCTGCAGGCTTGGAATGATTCCGCCGAAGACGCCGGCATTTCCGGGCGCTCCGATCGGCGAACCCATCATACCGTGGCCGCGGGAGAGGGCTTCAAGCTCATGGTCCGAAAGTTCCGCGATGAAGTCGTCAAGAGAAGCTCTTCCTTCGCGCACATCTGAAAATGACACCGTATTTTTATGGCTTTTCGGGATTTCGGCAGGAAGCCTTGAGAGAATTCTTTCCCGGAGTTCCGCTCCGGTCACGGAAAGTGCGTGACACTGTTCTATGGTTTTTTCCGCCGGGATTTCTATGACGCCTGCATCCTGTCCGTTCAGATCGAGCCGGTATTGCCCCGCCTCGAGGACAAAAGCATGGAGCCCGTCGTCATAGGAAGAAAAGCTCTTCTCGTCGAAGCGGATGGTGACTTTCGCATTCTCCCCGGGTGCGAGACAGGGCGTTTTTTCAAAACCCGCGAGTACACGGACCGGTTTTTCAAGGCGCCCTTTTGGCAGACGGACAAAAAGAAGTGCTGTTTCCTTCCCTGGAAGGTCTCCTGTGTTTTTTATACTGAACGAGAGATAGTAGGCGGTGTTTTTTTGAGCACAACAAGAGGATGCGTGATCCGGGCTTTCCTCTCTGAGAGCGGGATCCGAGATGCGGAAGCTGGTATAACTGAGCCCATGACCGAAAGGATAGAGCAGTTTATCCGGGTGGAGATCGAAATACCGGTAGCCGATAAATATGCCTTCACTGTAAATATTGAAATCTTTACCGCCGAAATCCGCAGCGCCAGGATAATCCTCATAGCGGCGCGCGATCGAATCCGGCAGACGCCCGGAAGGAGAAACTTCTCCGTAGAGTACGTCGACCGCGGCCGAACCGGCCTCCATCCCGCCGAGCCAGAGCATCAGGACTGCGGAGAGCCTGTTCCCGAATTCGGCGGTAAAACTCATATCAATGATATTGCCGGTGTTCATCAGGAGAACGGTTTTTCTGAAATGCGCCGTCACAAGGCGGAGCATATGAAGTTCCGCATCCGTGAGATAATAGCTTCCTTTCTTAAGCACATTTTCCCGGTCTTCGCCCGCCGCGCGTCCGATCACGACAAGTGCGGCATCCGAACGGGACGCAGCCTCACGGACGAACGAATCATCCAGCGGCATCTCAGGATAGCTCATCGGCCAGTGCCCCCAGAAACCGTCATCGGCTTTGTTTTCCGGCTGCGCCGTCCACATGAGATATCGGTCCCGGACCACGGGATCAAGCCTTGCTCCGTAATTTTTCAGCGCTTCCAGGAGGCTGATCCTATAAGGCGCATGGACATCGCCTCCGGAGCCGTAGCCGACATAGAACCAGTCAATCTGACAGCGCCCGAAAACCGCGATATTCTGCTCTTTTTTCAGCGGGAGAACACCGTCGTTCTGAAGGAGGACCGCGCTTTCTGCTGCGGCTTGCCGGATCTTTTCGGGCATTCCGGGAAGACATTCGCGCGCACCTTCAGCTTCGGTCATTTTCTGGGAAAGACCGCCGGAAATTCTGGCCATGAAATGCTGATGTATTCTTTTCAGTATTTTCTGAAACCGGTTCACGTGTTTTTCTCCATGCTGTTTTTCAGTTTATCCGCATAAAACGACGGAGATTCCGGACGCTTTCACGGACAATGCTTCGTTTCGGATGATTCCAATTATAGCATCTTTTTTGATGAATGCAAGGGACAGACAGTTGAATTCCGCCGCGATTCGTGCTAAACTGAAAGCATCAAACATAAGGAGGCAACAGAGATGAGCACAGTTTACGAAGCAATCAAAAAACGCTTTTCCACAAGAGGCTACACCGACGAGAAGCTGACGGAGGAAGAGCTTTTTGAGGTGATCGATGCCGGCCTCGCGGCGCCGACAGCAGCCAACAGGCAGGAGCTGCATTTTACGGTGATTCCGTCGGACAATCCGGTCCTCCAGGAAATCGAGGACGAGAAGAATAAATCACGCGGTCCGGCGGCAAAGAACTTCTACTACGACGCGCCGACTGTAATTATCATCAGCGGCGACGAATCCTTCGGATGGAGCGCGCTGGATGCGGGCATTGCGGCTCAGAACATCGTGCTTGCTGCGGAAGGCCTCGGACTCGGATCGCTGATCATCGGCTGCATCAAGGATGCGATGCTCGGCGAAAAGAAAGCGTATTTCAACGAAAAGCTGCAGATCCCGGCGGGTTACGGCTATCAGATCGCGATCGCGCTCGGACACACCGCGCTCGCAAAGGAACCCCACAGCTACGACGCATCGGCTCAGGTGAGCTGCCTGTAAAGAAAAACAGACTTTGGTATGAAACGAAGCACAGAACACCGTATTCTTTGTGCAGCGGCACTTTTTCTCAGCGCCGTTCTGATCCTGTTCAGGACGGCGTTTTTCTCGTGCGCTGATGAGAACGGGGACCCGGAAGCGCCGGGTCTTTCGGCCGGGGATATCACACTGTTTCTTTCCGAAGACGGCGAAACGGTTCAGACGGAAGACGGAAACAGCTGGTTCCGGTATCGGTATGAGGACAGAATCATCCTGACATTCCGGGATGAAGAAGGAGAAGAAACGGTGTTTACGGGCCTTTCTTCTGTTCCGGAGCAGCCTGGGGCAAATCTCTCGGAAGAGGAACCGCAGACAGAAGACGCGCCCTGGGGCCTCGGAGAACACAGGGTGCGGATCGATCTTGGGTCATATGAAGCGGATTTTACGGTACACATTATCGAGAAGGAAATCCGTGACATCATTCCCGCCAGTCCGGTGTATCTTAAGATGCAGGAAGAGGTTTATGACCTTTCG
>CACYBV010000405.1 GCA_902772745.1 uncultured Eubacteriales bacterium | reverse complement strand
CTTGTGATCGGCGACCGTCAGACCGGAAAGACCACGATTGCGACGGACACCATCATCAATCAGAAAGGCAAGGACGTCCTCTGCATCTATGTCGCAATCGGCCAGAAGCGCGCAACTGTCGCGAAGATCGCCGAAGACCTCGGGAAAGCCGGAGCGATGGATTACACGATCATCGTTTCCGCGACCGCCTCGGAACTCGCGCCGATGCAGTATATCGCGCCTTATTCGGGCTGTGCGATGGGTGAGTACTTCATGCATCAGGGAAAGGATGCGCTGATCATTTACGACGACCTCTCGAAACATGCCGTCGCATACCGCGCGATCTCCCTTCTTATCCGCAGGCCTCCGGGACGCGAAGCTTATCCCGGCGACGTTTTCTACCTGCATTCAAGGCTTCTCGAACGCGCGGCCCGGCTTTCACCGGAGTACGGCGGCGGATCGCTGACGGCGATTCCGATCATCGAAACCCAGGCAGGCGACGTCTCGGCCTATATCCCGACCAATGTCATCTCGATCACCGACGGCCAGATTTTCCTGGAATCGGAGATGTTCCATTCAGGCATCATGCCGGCCATCAACCCCGGCATTTCCGTGTCCCGCGTCGGCGGTTCGGCGCAGATCAGGGCACTGAAAAAGGTTGCGGGATCGCTGAAACTGCTGTATTCGCAGTACATCGAGCTGCAGAGTTTCGCGCAGTTCGGATCGGACCTCGACCAGGATACGAGAGCTCGCCTTCAGCAGGGACAGCGGATCGTCGAAGTCCTGAAGCAGAAAAACGGCGCGCCTGTCGATGTGGCGCTGCAGGTAGCGATTATCTACGCGGTTGTAAACGGATACCTTCGGGACGTTGAAATCGGCGATATCGGATCGTACGAGCAGGGCTTCTATACTTATCTCGAAGAAACCGAAGGCGATCTTCTCTCGGACATCCGCCATTTCGGCGTACTGGAGACGAAGGACGAAGAGGAACTGAAGGAAGCGATCGCGCGCTACACCAAGACATTCCTGGAGAAGAAGTAACATGGCAGGCGTATCAGTAAAATCCATCCGGACCAGGATCCGCAGCATGGAGAATACCCGCCAGATCACGAAAGCCATGGGAATGGTCGCGGCTTCCCGGATGATCAAAGCGGAAGAGCGGATCAGATCGAGCCGTCCCTACTTCGAAACGATGTACGACACGCTGATGAACATCGCGAAGAACAACGACGAGCTGGATTCCGTGTATCTCAAGATGCGGGAAGTGAAAAAGGACTGCTATATCGTGATCGCCGGCGACCGTGGGCTCGCGGGCGGATACAACTCGGGCGTCCTGAAGCTGGCGTATTCGGGCATGAGCGGGCATGAATGCTGTGTGCTCCCGATCGGGAAGAAAGCCGTGGAGTTCTTCAGAGCCCGCGGAGTCGAGATCCTGACCGGGGAATACGCGGAAGCGGCAAACGTTTCGATCAGCGACTGCTTCACGATGGCGCGTCTTGTCGCGAAACTTTTTGCGGACGGCGGCTGCGACCGCGTGACGCTCGTCTACACGAAGTACATTTCGATTCTTGAGCAGAGACCGGGAACGCTGTCCCTGCTTCCCCTGCTGCCGCCGGAGAATACAGGCCGAGCCGACCGCGACAGCCTGATCATATATGAACCGGACAGCGTTGAAGTGTTCCGGGCGATCATCCCCGAATACCTCGGCGGCCTTCTGTACGGCGCGCTTGCCGAATCCGTTGCGTCGGAACTCGGCGCCCGCCGGACCGCGATGGACAATGCGACAAAGAACGCCGACGACATGATCGCCGACCTCAACCTCAAATTCAACCGTGCCCGCCAGGGCGCCATCACACAGGAAATCACGGAAATCGTTTCCGGGTCCTCCGGCTGAGCCGGGTAAGGGGACGGCAGGAAAAAGAGTTTCGGATATATCGAGGAGATATTAAAGGAGTACCCACTCATGACCGGGAAAAACATCGGTACAATTGTGCAGATCATGGGCCCTGTGCTGGACATCCGCTTTGACCGCGGACAGCTTCCGGAGCTTCTCAGCGCAGTGGAGATACAAAACGGACAGAAACGGATTGTGGCGGAAACCGCCCAGCATATCGGCGACAATATGGTGCGCTGCATCGCGATGAGTTCGACCGACGGATTGCGCCGCGGCATGGAGGCGCGGGATCTCGGGGGACCCATTACTGTTCCCGTCGGCGAAGAATGCCTCGGCCGCATGTTCAACCTTCTCGGCGAGCCGATTGATTCGCAGCCCGCGCCGAATGTGAAGGAGCGCTGGCCGATTCACCGTCCGGCGCCGGAGTTTTCGGAGCAGGAAGGCGCATCGGAGATTCTCGAGACCGGCATCAAGGTTGTCGACCTCATATGCCCCTATGCAAAAGGCGGAAAGATCGGCCTTTTCGGCGGCGCGGGTGTCGGCAAAACCGTCCTGATCCAGGAGCTGATCTACAATATTGCGACGGAGCACAACGGATACTCGGTCTTCACCGGCGTCGGCGAACGCTCGAGAGAAGGAAACGACCTCTACTACGAAATGAAGGAGTCGGGCGTTCTCTCGAAAACCGCGCTTGTCTACG
>CACYBV010000404.1 GCA_902772745.1 uncultured Eubacteriales bacterium | reverse complement strand
TGCGTATAAAACATGATAAAAATCATCTTTTCGCTTGTGATATTTCACGATGTAATATATGATGACAGATTCATTGTATCAGTTTCCCTGATAGTCCGCACAAAGGCCAGCCCTCATGTATTTCTTTCTTCAGATCCTGTATGATTTTCCGGTTTCCGGATCGAGCCTGAACTGCGAAATGAATTCCCATACAAGATCGCAGAGTGCCTGCGAAGGCCAGTGCGGAGATTTCGCAATGCCGATGAAACGCGCCCGGACCTCGCCGTCTGTGCTGATGCAGTCGCCGATATAGTGCGAGCGGTTTTCCCGGACTTCGACAGATGTCCGCTCAAAGGGGAAACCGATCTTTTCGATGACAATGTCCGCGGTTTCCGCCGCAGCTCTTCTGACTTCCTCCTCGGAGATTTCCGTACAGCCGTTTGCGATGCGCCAGTTATTGATCGAGCGGATTTTATTCGATCCCGAAAGGTCGATGCGCTTGGGCGGCTTCTTGCCTGGATCTGCGTTTTTCGCGTCATCCTGCAATCCATCACTGCTGCTTTCTGCCGGCTCGCCTTCCTTCTTCTCTTCCGGCTGGCCGGTCCATTCATTCTTCGGCTCATCCCGTGTCACCGGAATGAGACCAAGCACCTCATATTCGCCCATGCAGTTGCAGACCGGGATCGTGAACTGCGATGCGCGCTTTGCCATCTCCACCGTCGTGTTTTCTCCCGGCCACAGAAGGCCCGCCTGCTCGTGGGCGTCCGACTCGCCGTTTGCGAAAAGCATACCGCCAACGCCGACCGCTGCAAATCTTTCCGGCCAGCGAAGCGCGTGACGGGAGGTCATGAAGCCGCCAAGGGAGTATCCGACCATGTAGACACTTGTCCGGTCCACCGGATAATTCTCAAAAGCAAAGGCCATCAGTTTTTCGATACTTGAGGGTGTCTCATCTTCCGGGATGATGAAGATCAGTTCTTCTCTTGCCGCGATATTCGTATAACCGTAGCTTACGGCAAGAGAGATCGGATTGCCGGCGCCGTGCAGGACAAAAAGAAGCGGATAGGTTTTTCCGGGCGCTTCCCCGCGGATATAGCTCATCGGCAGATAACTCGCCCATTTTGTCCAGGGTTTTTCGGGATCAACGTCGTGTAATTCTTTTCGGAGTCCACGTGTTTCCCAGTAGGCGATCGCGCCGTCACTTCCTTCATTTTCGAAGCCGAACCGAAGCGCCGCCTTGTTTTCACACATAATGCGGTAAGTTTCCGATCGTCCGAAAACTTCCATGTCCATCTCGGGCGAACTCATCAGCTTCATCATTTCAAGGTCGCGTCTCGTCATTTCATCCACATCAGTCACCTTCCTTTTTTATGGTCTTTTCCTGATCATAGTGTAAACGATTTCGGTCGAAATCGCAAGACTCCTCGTCTATCGTTTTTCCGCTTCATACTACTTATAAATCTTCCTTTTACGCGATTTCCTTGACTTTTCTCAACAGGAAACAGATAATGGTTCAAGACAGGAGGGATTAAAAAGATGCTGACCTTTTTTCAGACCGAATCCAATGCAAAAAATGCCGTTCCGCTGATGCTTGTCTTCTTAGGCGAACGCTACGAACAGGAACCGATCGAACGTCCCTCGGGCACTCCAAATATCCAGTGCTTCCTGTCACAGAAAGGCGGCGGAGAACTCATCCTTTCCGGTGAGCGGGTTAAAGTCCATGAAGGGGAGTGCTTTATCCTCCATCCGGGTATTCCCTGCAGTTACCGCGCTTCAGGCGGAAGGTGGACCGTTGCAAACGTCGGGTTCACTGGAAATATTGCCGAGACACTGTTTGATACACTCGGGCTCTCCAAAAGCGGCGTCTACCAGATCAATGACCCTGAAATATTTCTAAGAAATCAGCGGATTCTGAAACGGCTCACCGAACGCACACAGGATCAGCGCAGCTTATCCGCCGCCTGCTACCAGTTTGCCCTGGATCTCGGGTCTTCGCTCCGGTATCGTTCCGCAAATGATCCGCTTCAGGGTGAATACGCGGAAAACAGCTATGCCTACCGCGTGATCCGTTACCTGGAAGAGAACCTGACAGAGCCTTTGTACCTTCCGGCACTTGCGGAAAGCCTCGGCATCAACCACCAGTATCTCTGCACCGTCTTCAAAAAAGAAACCGGTCTTACGATCGTTTCCTATCTGCAGCGTCTCAGAATTGGAAGCGCACGAATGATGCTGGAGCGCTATCCTGAGCGGTCTGCCGCTGAAATCGGACATGCTGTCGGATATGATTCCCCGAGTTACTTCGGTCTGCAGTTCAAGCGGGTCACCGGTGTTACACCGAATCAATACAGAAAAAAAGGCACCGTCATCGAGCAGCAGTAAACGAGGCCGCCGGGTTCGCCGGCGACCTTATCCTGTCATCTCTTTTTCATATAACTGTCGAAGAATTCCGACAGTGTCATGCCGCCGGGCATCTCCCGACCGATCTTCTGCATGCTGTAATCCGTGTACTGGATGAATTCCATGCGGTTTCCGTCCGGATCCTGCAGCCACATCGCAAAGGTCCGGTCAATGTTCGGCATCGGCGGATGGACGACGGAGTCTTTGCCGCCCTTTTCCAGAACTTCCTCGTAGAATTTCTGCACGTCGTCAACCGTATGCGCGAAGTGCGTGAAATTCAGGTCGCGGTGCTCCTCCGGCACATGCGGGATGTGCGCGTCGAGCGTGTTGAAAAGCTCGACAAACTGTCCGGGCGCATCCCGGAACTCCATAAAGACGATCCACTTCACGTCTTTTACAGATTCCAGATACTGGAGACGCTCCTTCGGCATGCTTTTCCTGCGCTCTTCATTGTCCGGAATCATATCGCCGTAGTAAAGTGTGAATTTTTCTTTACAGTTCAGAAAAGTCTCGTACCATTTAATCGACTTTTCGAGATCTCTGCAGTTAAAGCCGAGGTGCATGTTGGGGGTAATAATCATTCAGGATTCCTCTTTCTTTCAATGTGTCATCCGGATTTTGCATGAAATGGCGCTTACATTCTCACTTCGTTCGGATGCTTCGCTGTTATCTGGTTCTCAGCGCGCTTTCCTCGGTATCCTTCGGCACCGCAAGCGGCAGCGACCTCGTGCAGGTCGAAGCGACAACGCACTTCTTTCCGTCCTGTGCGTCGGATTCAAACATCCGCTCCTCGATTTCCAGCACATGAAGGCACCGTTCACCGCTGACTCTGGGTTCCCTGCCTTCAATTCTTGCCCATACCATATCCGCGAGACCGACGCCCCGGCTGTTGGTCTTGAACGCGTAGGGATCATCGATCACCTTCCGCTGCGGCTTGTCAGAATTTTTATAATCGGTATTATTCTCATAGATACTGATCTCGCCGTTAAACCAGTCGGGGCAGGCGAGATACAGGATGCCCTTGTTGCCGTAAATCGCGAAATAGGTCTGGTCGAAGAAGCAGCTGTCGCAGTTGATCGAGAGGGTTCCGGTCACGCCGCTCTCCATCTCGAGGATCGAATAAACCTGGCTCTCGTTCGGCGTTTCAACAATCTCGCCTTTCGTCTTTGAAGGGGGGAAGTTGTCGATGTGACGCTGGTACGGTGCCTTGATATCGGCGGAAACCTTCGCAACCGGCCCGAGAAGGTTGATGAGGACAGTCAGGTAGTAGCAGACATAGTCGTGAATGAGTCCTCCGCCCGGACGGTTGAGATAGCGCATCGCCGGGAGCATCTTATCATTGTCGCGGTTTCCAACCATCGCGAAGGAAGTTATCCGGCCGAGGACGCCGCTATCAATGATCCTTCGCGCGTTCTGCACCCAGCTTGCAAAGAAAGTGTCCGGTGCGGAACCGATCATAAGATTCTTTTCTTCCGCGAGCATCACAAGTTCCTGCGCTTCAATGATATTCATCGTGAAGGTTTTCTCGGTATAAACGTGCTTTCCCTGATCAAGCGCGCGCTTCATGATCTCATAATGCACATTCGGAGGCGTCAGGTTCAGGATGATCTCGATCTCAGGATCCGCCATCAGTTCATCAACGGTGCAGGCCCTGACGCCATACTGGTCCGCGACTTCCTTCGCTTTATCGATGTTCCGATCCGCGACTGCCGCAAGCTCGACAACCGAGAAGCGTTTCGCGATATTTTCAATATAGATCCGGCAGATCATGCCAGTTCCGACAACGCCGACCTTCATCGGGGTAATGGTTTGTTCATTCATCTTTTTATTCTCCTTTTCGCCGCCTGAACTTTCAGAGTGTTTTTTACTGACGCCTTGCCCCGGGCCGATCTTGTTTTCCGTGTCTGTGACAGCTTTCTTTCCTGGTTTGTCTCCCTGGGACTTTGTAACCCTCGCCATCTCAGATTACTCCTCAAACCCGTTTGCGCGTGTCACCCCCGCATACCACTTCGCGCTCTTTTTCGGGATGCGCTCCTCCGTCTCATACTCAGTGTAATAGAGCCCGTACCGCGCGCAGTAGCCGGCAGACCACTCGAAATTGTCCATCAGGGACCAGAGATAATAGCCCCGAAGGTCAATGCCTTCTTCAATTGCCTTGTGTGCCCAGTGAAGAACCGATTTCACATAATCGATCCTTCTATCATCGTTCAGGTTGGTTTCCTTTCCATCATTATCGTCGTAGGGAAGTCCGTTTTCCGTGATATAGATCGGGATATTAAGATGATATTTGTCAACGAGCATATGAAGCACGTCGAGTACCGCTTCCGGATGGTTCTCGGGACGGTCCTGATAGTTTCCGCCTTCC
>CACYBV010000403.1 GCA_902772745.1 uncultured Eubacteriales bacterium | reverse complement strand
GTCCTCGGTTCCGCCGATGCCGCCGACTTCGCATTCCACCGAAATGCCCTTGCTGTGCGCAAGCTCGATGATCTCTTTGCTCTTCGCAACGTTCTCATCAAAATCATAGTGAGAGCCGTCGAACATAACAGAGGTAAATCCGCACTCGATGCAGGTCTTTGCGCCGTCAAATGTGCCGTGGTCCAGGTGAAGCGCTACCGGAACCGTGATGCCCATTGCATCATGCAGGTCCTTGACCATGTCCGCAACAACCTTGAAGCCGCCCATG
Source organism: uncultured Eubacteriales bacterium (assembly GCA_902772745.1). Taxonomy (GTDB): domain Bacteria; phylum Bacillota; class Clostridia; order Lachnospirales; family Lachnospiraceae; genus UBA1267. The sequence continues at coordinate 6,240 of CACYBV010000403.1, read as the reverse complement.
TACTTCGCAGCGCCTTCCGAGCACTGGATCATCACGGGAGCCTGAGCCTTCTCTGCAGCCGTCAGGATGCACTTGGTCCACTCGAGATTGTTGGTGTTGAACGCGCCGATCGCATAGCCGCCTTCATGCGCCTTGTTGATCATTTCTGTTGCATTAACAAACATTTGTGGGTTCTCCTTTTTCTTTATTGATAATAATGAACTGAATTCATGGGGATGCGTAAAACTCCGCACTCCACAGATTATCTTACACCAAACTCTTCACTTCTGCAACTACATTTTCTGCCGTAAAGCCGAAATACGGGAAAAGTTTCGAATAGGGAGCCGAAGCACCGAAGCCCTTCATCGACAGGACTTTTCCGTCGAGGCCGGTGTAGCGCTCCCAGCCGAAGCCGATCAAAGCTTCCACCGCGACACGCGCACGGACTGCCTTCGGAAGGACTTTCTCCTTATAGGCTTCATCCTGCTCCTCAAAGAGGTCCATACAGGGCATGGAAACGACGCGGACGTCGATGCCCTCTGCCTTCAGCGCGGCTTTCGCGTCAACGGCAAGCGAAACTTCGGAGCCGGAAGCCAGGATGATCGCATCCGGGACTTCCTTCTCGGAATCCTCAAGGATGTAGCCGCCCTTTAAGGCTTCCTTCGAGGAACCCGCAAGCTGCGGAAGGTTCTGACGGGTCAGGGCAAGCGCAGTCGGGGTTTCGGTGCTGGTAAGTGCGCTGAACCAGGCTGCGTTCGTCTCCATCGCGTCTGCCGGACGGAAGAGGCGGAAGTTCGGAAGCGCCCGGAACATCGCCGCCTGTTCGATCGGTTCATGGGTCGGGCCGTCTTCGCCGACGCCGATCGAATCATGCGTAAACACATAGATCTGCGGAATCTTCATCAGGGACGCGAGACGCGCCATCGGCTTCGTATAATCCGAGAAGACGAAGAAGGTCGAGATATAGGAAATCAGGCCGCCGTGCAGGAGGATGCCGTTTCCGATCGCTGACATCGCGAATTCGCGGATGCCGAAGTGGATGTTCCGGCCGGTCCGGTCCTCCGCCGAGAAGAAAGGAACACCCTTCATATCGCTCTTGTTCGAAGGCGCAAGGTCTGCAGAACCGCCGAAGAGGTTCGGAAGAAGGTCTTTCACGCGGTTGATGACCTGGCCGGAAAGGTTTCTTGTCGCTTCGGGTTTTTCGATTGTCTGCCAGAAGTAATCGGTATCGATCTTTTCCGCAACCGCCGAACGGTCATGCCACTCGTTCCACTTAAGGAGGAGCTCCGGATACTGCTCGCCGTATGCCTTGAACAGTTCATTCCACTCGTCTTCCGCTTTTCCAAGTTTCTCCGTGATTGCCTTATAGTTGTCATAGACTTCTTCCGGGACGAAGAAGGGCTCGGTTGACGGCCACTCCAAAAATTCCTTCATCGCAATGATGTTGTCTTCGCCGAGGGGTTCGCCGTGCGCCGCAGCCGTGCCCTGCTTCGCGGGGCAGCCGTAGCCGATCTCGGTGTGGATCGTGATAAAGCTCGGTTTTCCGGTTTCCGCTTTCGCAAGTTCAATCGCCTTTCCGATCGCTGCAAGGTCGTTTCCGTCCTGCACCTCGAGCGTCTGGAATCCAAAGGCCTCCATGCGCTTCTGTACGTTCTCGCGGAACGCAATGTCCGTCGCGCCTTCGATCGTGATCCGGTTGGAATCATAGAGTACGATGAGCTTGCCGAGCCCCAGGGTTCCCGCGAGAGAAAAAGCTTCCGAGCTGATGCCCTCCATCATGCAGCCGTCGCCGCCGAGGACAAAGGTGTAATGGTCCACAACCGGGAAGCCTTCGCGGTTGAATTCGGCTGCGAGATGCGCTTCCGCCATCGCCATGCCGACCGCCATGCCCATGCCTGCGCCAAGAGGGCCTGTGGTTGCTTCAACGCCCACCGTGTGGCCGTACTCCGGATGGCCCGGGGTCAGCGAGCCGAACTGGCGGAACTGCTTCAGCTCATCGAGGGAAAGATCGCCGTATCCGAACAGGTGGAACAGCGAATACAGCAGCATTGAGCCGTGTCCGCCGGAAAGGATAAAGCGGTCCCGGTTCGGCCACTTCGGATCCTTCGGATTGTGCTTCATCTGATGCGCCCACAGCTCATAAGCCGCGGAAGCCGCGCCTAAGGGAAGGCCCGGATGGCCGGACTTTGCCTTCTGGATCGCATCGGCCGCGAGTACACGGATTGCGTTGACTGACATTTCTTCAATCGTCTTCATTGTTCCTAAACTCCTTTATGGTTATTGTATGGATTTACGTTATAAATCAGTCCGGAAGCCGGAAAGTTCCCCAGATCCTCTGTCCTGTGCCGTCTTCCAGCTCGACTTTATAGGTATACGGTTCATAATAACCGATCACATGCTTGGAACCGTTCATATGGTACAGGTCTAGGTTCTTCTGAAGATCCACAAAAACTTTCCCTTTTCCCTCGGATATGACGATGTATTCGTCGTCAATTTTGTAGAGTTCTCCGTTTCTTGTGATACTCCTGACGCGGTAGGGACCGCCGCCCCCTTCGAAGGTAAAACGCAGTCCTTCGACATTCTTGCCCTTGACGGCAAACACCCTCGTCTTAGCGTACCGGAACAGCAGGTCCACCTTCAGCGGGACCACCTTGCTGTATACATATTGGTATCCCTGCGCGTTGGTATCGTAGACGGTACAGCGGTAGTACCCCTGATGGTCCCTGAGTTTTCCTAAGGGGAAGTATCCGGATCCGATGCAGCGGCTGACTTCCGTCCATCCGTTTTCTTTCACGAGCCATTCCGGCGTGATATCATAGTCTCCCTTACCGGCGTACCTTTCCCAGACATAGCAGAGTCTGCTGTCGTCGGTATCATGCGGATCGCCGTTGCCTGCTGCTGCGATCGCCTGACAGGAAAGGGTAATCTCGGTATTTCTTTCGGTCGGACTCAGGATCACGCCGTAAGGCTGTTCTGTAATCCGCGGGGCGGGGCCGACGTAGCTGACATTAAAGAATTCAGAAAAGGCCACTGCCCCGGTGGAATCTCTTACGCCTGCGCAGTACAGCCCGGGTTCCCGGACACAGGTATAGAAATACTTATCGTCGTACGTCTTTTTCCATTTCGAATGGTCAAAGCGGAAGCGCTCATAGGTGTAGACGTCCAAAAGAGGCTGATCGTCCACATAGCGCCGGTACAATTTATCGTATTCATAGGGAGCTGTATAATTGCTGCTTCCTTTGTTGAGATAGGTCGGAAGCACCGTTTCCCAAACCGACTCCCAATCATGTAAGGTCTCATTCCACTTGTACCAGCGATAGGAATACGGCGGCGTTCCTTTGCCGGCCTCTCCCCGCAGGACCGCATAATCCGGATGATTTCCACCGCTTCCGATCTGAAGCTTTTTGGAACTGTAAGAGGCTTCGAGATCATAATCATAGACCCGGAAGGTTCTGGAACGCGCGGAAGCGCCCGTATCGTCCATGACCAGAATCGAGTAGAGCCCAGGTTCTGCGATATCAAACTCGCTCTCGTCGACCTTCTCGTCAACGATTCCGCTGCCCTCCATCTCCAGGCGGTACGTGACCGGCGCTTTGCCGTCTCCTATAACGACGCGGGTTTTCCCGGGTTCCTGCTCTGTGCCCTGTTCCCTGTAGGGAAGCCGTACGTCTTCGGGCTCTTCTGTGATCGTCAGCTTCCTGTTTCCGACAGAGAAGCTCCTTTTCACCGTTTTCCCGGCTTCGTCCCTGACCACCGCGGTATAGGTTCCGATCTCCGTCACCGTGATCTTCGATTCGTCAATCCGGCCGAGTGTTCCGTCGGATGAAACGTTCGGCGTTTCGGCAGAGGGTCCGGTTCTTCCGCCGTCATAATACCATTCGACAGACGTCGTATCCAGGTCATAGCCTCCCCCGTACCGGACATAGAGCTCTGTGGATCCTCCTTCCGCAAGGACCGGATCTTCCGAATATTCGACGATCTCCAAGGGATCGGCGGAATAGACCAGGCAAGAAATCGTATTCACCCGATCCCCCTTGTCATCCTCTGCAAAGCCCACTATTTTTTTCCCGATCATCTCCTCCGTCGGGAAGTACGCGGGATCATGCTCGCCTTCGATCCTCTGGCAAGTCATGGATCCGGTCTCATAACCCCATGAATAGGTATAGGGCTCTGTCCCGTACATTGCCTGAAAATATGCGAACTCATTTTCAGCGAGATTGATTCCCTCCACAGGCTGGATCAGAACGGAAAGCAGCCAGTCAACTTTTACCGGCATCGATTTCGCCTTATGTTCCGCGACGTCTGTAACGACGACGTAATAATACCGGTTCCCGACCGTTGCCTTCAGTGAGGGAAGCTCTTCGCCTTCGATCACATGATCATACAGGTCAAAAGTGACGAAAGTCGCGTCATCACTTTCATAAGGATAGGTCGTAAAGTTGGACGTTTCCGTCGCTGATGTTGTTTTGCCGTTATGATACTCCATCCACTTTTCGAGCAGATCGTTCATGTTTTCTGACACTTCATGGCAGATGTTCTGCACCTGGGACTGAGCTGTGCCGCCGAACATATCCAGGATCTCCTGCTCTTCTCTGGAGATGTCCCGGTAATGCCATTCGTAGGTATACGGGGGTGTACCGCCCTCGACTTCCACCTTGAGATAGAGTGAATTTTCATAGTCCGTATTCGCACGGATTCCGCCGCCTTCCGGCTGCTTGGTGATTTTAAGAGGATCCGGCCCCAGCCCCGCGGCTTCCGTCGGCAGGTTCCGAAGGTGCGAGAACAGCGTGTTTTCCGGCGGAATTTCCTCTGTATAGGTATGGGAAGGATCGTGCCTGCAGGTAAAGGTTCTGACGCCGGGCATAAAGCCCTGGGGTTCTGTGGTTACCGAAGATTCGTAGTCATGCCCGAGCGCCGGAATCGTCTCCTGTGCCTGCAGGATGATGCCGCAGACCGAACACTTCTGCCCCTCTGTCAGGCCGGTTTCCGTGCATGTCGCCGTTTTTCCGGGAACAGGGACAGGAGTGTGTCCGAGGGCCGGAATTTCCTGCTGTACTGTCAGCACCGTTCCGCAAACCGAGCACTTGCTTCCGTCCGTCAGTCCAGGTTCTGTACAGGTCGCGGGTTTTCCGGAAACAGGGACAGGGGTATGCGGCAGTGCAGGTATCGTCTCTTCCCGGGTATGGGAGCGGTCATTCTGGCAGATGTATGTTTTTACGCCGGCCGCCGTACAGGTCGGCTGTACCGTCTCGGTTCCATCATCCCACTTGTGTCCCAGGGCTGGGATTTCCTGCTGTGCCGTCAGCACAGTTCCGCAGACTGAGCACTTCTCCCCGTCTGTCAGCCCGGGCTCTGTACAGGTCGCGGGTTTTCCGGGGACAGGGACAGGGGTGTGCCTGAGGACTGGAATCTCCTCCGTCTTGGTATGGGAACGGTCATTCTGACATGTGTATGTTTTTATGCCGGTTGTTGTACAGGTCGGCTGTATCGTCACGGTCCCCTGATCCCATTTATGCTCTCCGGTTGGCGGAATCACCTCTGTATAGCTGTCTCCGCAGCGTGTACAGGTATAGGTTCGCACACCTTCCAAACAGGTCGGCGCTTTTGTTACGACTGAACTGTAACTGTGCCCGCGTGCAGAAACACGCTCCCGGTACACTTTTCCGCAGTCGTCACAGATCCAGACCAGAAGCCCCCCTTCCTCACAGGTAGCTGTCGTCCTCTCGGGGTCTTCCTTCCAGGTATGGTGTCCGTCACTGGAATTAGGGCTGGGACACTCATCATCAGGCGGATCGGCGTAAACTGTTACAGCGGGTACAATTCCGAATATCAATATCAGCGCAAATATCAGTCCAAGGAGTTTCGGAAGTATTTTTCTTATACTCATATTCTCATCTCCTGCAAAAACTTCAGATCAATGCTCTGTGAAAAACCTTTATTCCGCCGCGGATGCTTCCGCTTCTTCGCTGTCCTGTTCCTCCTCATCTTCATCGTCATAGGAGGGCACTTCCTCGTCCGGAATGCCCGTCAGAAGCTCCTCCCCGCCTTCGTACTGCAGATAAACCACCAGCGGTTCCAATTCGCCGGAGGAAACGGTCATCCGCATGAAGCCGTCAGTCTGAAGCTCCAGTTTCACGGTGAAGGACTCCTCCGCCTCCGTAAGCGTAAGCACGAGTGCGTTTTCTTCGTAGCTGAAATCATGAATGACGTCGCCGAAAAAGTTTCCGCCGAGCGCCGCTTTGCTGCCTTCGATATAGATGT
>CACYBV010000402.1 GCA_902772745.1 uncultured Eubacteriales bacterium | reverse complement strand
GGGCGTTAACAAACTGATCACCAGTAATAGACGGATAGCTGTGGTCTGAGTCACCTTATACCAGTCAAAGCTGTAAACTTATAGAGACAGATCCACAGCGCCGCAGATAGTATATCAGAGATTTAGATGAATTGCCCGGGAAAACTGGGAGAAAGGAAAAATCCAACCACCATCTCTGATGATTGGATTATACGAGACTGTTATGAAACTGAAAGACTATATACTGACATTTAAGGACGGCGGCATCACAGTCGAAAAGGAGGGGCGCCTGCTTTATTTCAACCGCCGGCCGGTTTTTGTGACGGTGAAGAACGAGGCCGCGATGCTTCCGTTCGGCGACCGTCCCTATGAATCCGTACGGGAGCTTTTGGACGCAGTGCTCTGCGAAGGCCGCTATGAGACGCAGAACGGCTCCGTTCTGGCTTTTTCGGACCGGTATTCGGAAGAGAACGGGCTTCTTAAGATCGCCCGGGCCGTTACCGTTGAAAAAGCCGATCCGCGGGACCTCGGCTTTTCGACCAAAATCTTCCTGTATGAGGCGCTGTCTTCGGAGCTTACGGACTACGAGTACTTCTCTCCCGGCCAGTGGTATATCGACAACCGGTACGCCGGCCCCCAGTCTCTCGGAAAACGGATGGACCTGCAGTATTATTACCGCAAGGAAACCTACTCCGGCCTTCCGATGTTTGCGATGCGGCATAAGGCAAGCGGCGAAACGCTCAGTTTCTCCCGCTGGGCCGCGGATGCCGCCCTGCCCTCTCTCGACCGGACCGCAACCGAGAACTATGCCTATGTCGATCCCAAAATCACAGTCGGGTCCTTCGGCGTCTCAAAAGCCCGCCCGGAAATCGTCACCTATACCTATTACGGCCATGCTTTTTCAACGCCCAATCCGGGCGCGCAGTGCGACGGCGTAGCGCTTGACTATGTATATCCCGGCGTCAACGGACAGATGCCGGTCGTCGGCCGCGGGCCGTTCAACGTACAGGAGCCTTTAACGAACATCACCTGGGTGCATCCGATGCGTGAAGGTTTCCGGCAGCATTACGCGGTTGCGGTCACATTCGGGCAGTACGGGGATTTCGGTTCGATGATGAAAGCAACCTGGCGGGAAGTCTACCCGAGGCTCAAAGACCGGCTCTTCCCTGTCGACAATGAGATGCTCTTCCACAACATGATGCGTTTCCTGAAGGCGGTGACGAAACGTTTCGGCGACGACTGGGGCACGCCTTTCGTAGCCCAGCTCCCGGATTTCGACCCGAATTCCTTCTCCGCGGAGATCGGCTTTGTCGGACAGCAGGCGGGCATCGGTTATCAGCTTCTTCGGTGGGGCACGATGGAAAATGATCCGGAAGCCGTTGAAAAAGGGCTCGGCATCCTGAACACCTGGGTCAGCCACGCGACCGGCGAAGGCTGCCCCGTGAACTGGTATCACCTCTCCGTCCACGACGTGGATCCGCAGCCGCTGTGGGTGCGCCAGCTCGGCGACGGCCTGGAGGCGATCCTCGATGCATATCTGTTCGAAAAAAAGCGCGGAAACGATCATCCGGACTGGCTTCGCTACCTTGAACGCGCGGCGGACTGGCTGCTTCCCCTGCAGGATACAGACGGAAGTTTTGTACGCGCTTACAGCTATGACGGAAAGCCCTGCCTAGATTCCAAGGCATCAACGCCTTCCATTGTCCGGTATTTCATTCAGCTGTATCTTGCAACAGAACGCAAAGAACTGCTTTCTGCCGCGCTCCGCGCCGGCGAATGGACCTATGAAAACCAGTACCTCGGCTTCGAATACCGCGGCGGGACCTGCGACCAGAACGATGTTATGGACAAGGAATCGGGCATCTACGCAATGTTTGCCTTTATGGCGCTCTATGATGTGACGAAAGAGAAGAAGTGGCTTGATGCGGCCTGCGGGGCGGCGGACTATGTGGAGACCTTCACCTTTGTCTGGAACTTCCCGGTGGATATGCCCTATCCGAACCATCCTTTCGCGCGTTACCACATCTCAGGCACCTCGAACGTGACGGTCGGTTTCGGCGGCGGGGACGTCTATATGGCAGCCTGCTCCTATGCCTACTACCGCCTCTACCTCCTCACCGGCGACGACCAAGACCGGGATTTTGCCCAGTTCATTCATAAAAACGTCGAACAGGCCAACGACATCGACGGCAGCTCCGGCTACCGCTATATCGGCCTCGTGAACGAAGGCGGCTCGATTTCCGAACAGCAGTACCGCGGCCGCTTCCACTGGCTGCCCTGGTGCACCTTCGTCGAGGTGGATCCTTTATCCCGGATGTACGATACTTTCGGGGTTTACGAGATCGAGGATGCGGAGAAACTGCCGCTGGAGGAACGGCTCATGAGGAACGAAATCTACCGCAATTACCGGGTCTGATGTCCTTTTGGCGCGGTATCGGAAGGCGGCGGATAAAATCGAATCACCCGGAGAAAGCGGGGCTTTCTCCGGGTGATTCAACCATCAGCCTGTTTATTCCAGGGAAACGATTCCTTTCAGCAGGCTGTTTTTATTTTGAGCTGCCGTATCGGCAAATATTTATAAAACCGGGATAGTATAACACTTCCCGGTTTTATAGTCAAGAGGAGTCCGAATCACAGTCTCAGCTCCCGGAATTCCGCCGCATCCTTGATGAAATGCGTGGATTTTTTCAGCGTATCAATCAGCTCTGTGAGGAAATCCCTGATCTCGTCGCAGTCCGGATGCTCCATCCGGCGAAATGTTTCGATTTTCGCGGTCGGCGGACAGGCCATCGGAACAAGCTCGCCGCCTTCGAGAAGGTTTGCCGCGAATTCGCAGGCTTCGAGAAGTTCCTTAGCATCCTTCGAATGGTCCCTTCTTCTTGGCCGGCGCGTCTCATGCAGCACCCTGTCCGCATAGTAAATCGCACGCTCCACATAGTCCTCCTGCGCGACATCCGCACGGAGCGCCGATCTGCCGCGGTTACGGTAAAAGCCGTAAATCGCCGCAACAATCGCGGGATCGCGGATCGTTCCGTCCGGATAAACGACGCCGTGTACGCGGTTCCAGCCGTCTTCGCCGATCATCAGCTCAAACAGGTACCAGCCGATACCGTACTCGTTATGCAGCTCGATCGCCATATCGTAGGGATTGGCGCGCGCAAGACAGCACATTTCGTTGTCGACGACCGGTTTCCCGTACTTTTTCCCAAGTGAAACGGCCGTCTCAAGCACTTCCCTGAGCCGCGCCCGCGTTGCCGAGTAGTCATGGAAAACGATCACGTCCACAAGCTCCGCCGTCTTGCTGGGTTCGGTCTCCCAGATGAAGATATTACCGATCCCGATGTCGTGGTCGGGGTCTTTTTTCTTCACATACTTACAGAAATGCCGGATGAATTCCCAGGTTTTCTCCTGTTTTTCCCGAAGCTCCCTGAGGTCCGGAACGCAGGGCCGGAAATCCTGCACGTACTTCGGCTCTTCGTCATACCAGGTAACGAAGCTGTCGGTATAGCCGGGCTCGTTCGAAATATCCCAGAACAGGAGGCCCGGTTCCTCTCCGATCGCAGCATACAGGCGGTCGAAATAGTCTTCGCCCTCCTTCCAGCTTTCCGGCGTACGGATGGTTTTTGAAAGCGGCCGCAGGGTTTCGCCCGGGACCGGTTCGTACTCTTCCTCTATCGGAAAAAAATGCGCCCCGAAATAGACGATCGGATTTGTCGAAACCCCGTGTTTCCACGCGGTTTCGACAAAATCCCTGACATCCGAGAGAAATTTCTCCGGATCTTTTTTATATACCGAATAAGGCAGAAAGATCCGGGCGCTGTTCAGTCTGAGACGCTCGGCGTAGCCCATGTCGCGGTCTACGGTCTCATGACTGTAATGTTCCCAGAAATCCCGGTCGTTCCAGGAATCCGGCTGAGTATAGTTGAAGCCGCGAAGCTTCGAATAATCCACAGTTTTTTTCATCCGCGGGCTCCTCTCTTCACAAAACTGGTTTTCCGCGTCAGATCCGGCTGCCGCAGGTGCTGCAGAACATCGCATCTCCCACATTTTTGGTACCGCAGACCGGGCAGGTCTTTTCAGCGGGGGAGGTCTGACCGCCCGCAGGCCGCATGAGCGGATCCGAAGCCGGAGATTCCGGCGTATTCCAGGACGGCTGAGGTACTGTCGGCTCCAGCGACATCTCAGCGCGCCGGAAGAAGCTCGCAGAATTGTTGACCGGTTCCGCAGGTTTCGGGGGTTCCGGCGGTACTATGGGTTCCGCGTGTTTCTCCGGGGCCACGGGAGTCCGGCTTGGCGGTTCAGCAGGTTTCAGCGGGGCCGGATTTTCTCCTGTCATTCTCATACGCAGTTCCGGGCTGAGCACGCCGGTTCTGTCCGAATCTTCCGGCCTTACGGGTGCAGGCGGCGGGCTTACGGGGTTCACCGTCGGACCGGGGTTCCATACCGGCGGGTTAACGGGTTCATTTGTCGGAGCGGGGTTCCATACCGGCGGGTTGACAGGATCGCTTGTGGGACCTGGGTTCCATACCGGCGGATTGACAGGATCGCTTGTCGGACCCGGGTTCCATACCGGCGGGTCGGCAGGATTTACTGGCGCAGTTTTCTCAAATGCCCCCGTTTCCGGCCCCGGGTTATGCTCATCCCCGTCAGGCTTTTTGCCGCTGAAAATCTTCTTCCTGAAGATGAAAAGGACTGCACCGGCCGCTGCGATCATAATGCCGCCGACAAGAATCAGGACCCACCATTTTCTTCGCGGGCCGCCCGCGCTGTAGGTTTCATCGAATTTCCCGTCGCCGTCCTCATCCACCTTCAGTGTCGTCGGTTTCTTACGGTCGGCGTTGGCTTCGATATAGGTCCACTTGTCGATGGGGATATCCTCGATCACGCGAAGGTCGCTGTATTCGCCGTTTTTATCCATATAACCCGCGGTATAAGTCATCGTTCCTGTGCCGTTTCCGCTGATTTTGATTGTATATTTCGTCCCGTCTTCTTTGAGGCGGAGGATCTTCGTGCGGTTGTCCCTGCTGTTGCTGCTGCTGCCTTCTTCGGCGGCCTCAAAAGTCAGGGTTCCGAAACTCGTACGGGTCTGGTTTGTCACGGAGCTTAAAGTTTCTTTCCCGACGGTAACCTCCACGTCGACCGGACATGCGACACGGGTGTAGACAAAGTTGTCACCGCCGAGCTGACCTGCAACATCCGCGAAGTACTCCACCAGTTCTTCGGCGCTTTGGACTTCGTAATGGTATCCCTGACTGGCGACTCTCTCCATGAACTGCTGACCCTGATTGAGATCTCTTCCGGACAGACTCTGGAAGAAGCCCATGGTGTAGATCTCGATTCCTTCCGCCTTCAGACTTTCGGCATAACTGTACAGCGCTTCCCCGGTAAGACCTTCATTTGCGAGGCCGTCGCTCATCAGGATAATAATTTTCTGTCCTTTTTCACAGGCTCTGAGCATGCCTGCCGCCTCGCCGAGTCCGGCCCCGG
>CACYBV010000401.1 GCA_902772745.1 uncultured Eubacteriales bacterium | reverse complement strand
GGATAAGCCATCCATGTACCGGACCATGCAAAAAGCCGGAAAACTAAATATAAACGCTGAAGATAATTTAGCATACGCTGCCTGATTACAGGCGGCAGTCCGCGCCGGTGTTCCCGTACACGGGTACTGCGGGCTTCGACTTTACGGGGAACTGGGCAGCTTAAGCTTTGCGGCGGTCCAAGATTTATGAAGCTACCTAAAGAGCCCCTCCTGCTTACCGGTGCGGGCTTGCGGGAATCAAAATAGATAAGCTATGATGGTAGAAAGTTCGGGGGAGGGGTTTTCGGACACGGGTTCGACTCCCGTCTACTCCATGAACAAGAGAACCGAAAACTCGAGAAAACCCAGTGTTTTCAAGGGCTTTCGGTTCTTTTATATCTGATTCGCGTATCTAAGTCACTGAAATCCGGACATTTGCAGGAAGAAATGCTTACGATAAAGAAGACCATAAGGAGGGCTTTGGCATGTTTTGCGGAAACTGCGGGATGATTGTGAGAGACGGAGCTTCATTCTGCCCGAAATGCGGAACAAAAATCACTGTTCAAACGCAGCCCGGGGAACCTGTTCCGGAGATTAACAGAAAACAGGTGAGGAATCCTCAGATCAGCCCGCGGCCGAATCCCCGGAGTGAGCAGGGAGCGGATGCGGTGTGGGGGTCTGCGGCGGTTCCGATTGGGAATGCATATCAGACTGCAGGAGCAGTACAGTACATATCACCCATGCAGAGAAGAAACAGGAGGACTCTTGCGGCAGACCGTGCGGCGCTCCGGTATTTCTTCACTCCTGTGGCGATTTCGATGATCGGTATGCTGGTAAATCTGATTCATCAGAGAGTGATCAGCTATTATGGCATCATGGCATTGAGCGGGGCTTCTTCATACAATAGTGCCCTGAGTTTGACCGAACTGGTCCTGAATGTTTTCCGCTGTGCTTTTGCCTTTCTGATCTGCAGATCCGGGAGGGAGCAGAAAGGAGCCCGGATACTCCTGATCCTGAGCATTGTTTTTTCAGTGATTCCTGCACTTGCGGCGCCATGGATGCTTCCGCTGTATAATAACAGTCCGGAGATTTCGGCGGCAATGCCGCAGATGTACGTGATGGCAGGCCTTCTCATTGCAGGCGGAACCGGAATCCTCCTCGGGAGCCTCCTGAAGCCGGGAAGGGTCTGGATCTATGCTGTCACTGCAGCAGGAATTCTGGTTCTGTCTGTTTTCGGGGCTGTTTTCTTCAGACCTTTAAGTCATCGTTCTGAAGCGCTTTTTTACTGCGTAAGCAGCAGCCTGGTCTTTTTTGCTTTTTATGCTTTCCCTTCTGTCGGTCTTTCCGCGGCATGGGCAAAAGATCCGGCGCCGGTTTCGCTTGTGAGGTTATCTGCTTCGGGGCAGACGAGCTCACAGGAACTCGGGAATTTTTCGGAACTCTCTCCGGAGCTGCAGCGGGAAGCGCCGTCTCCCGGCTTTGCCGTCCTGGGCTTTTTCATCCCTCCTGCCGGACTGATTCTCTGGCTACTGTGGAACCGGTCTTTCCCCGGAAAATCCCGTTCCGCCGGACAGGGCGCAGCTATGGGAGCAGTGGTTTTCTGGATGATCAGCTGTGGTATCCTCAGTGCTTTCCTGCAGGTTTGAAAGAGCAGACGGATGACTTTCTGAAAGGAGTTTTTTATGATTTGCAGATTCTGCGGAAACAGTATTCCGGATGGAACTCCGTTCTGCCCGAAGTGCGGGAATGTACTCCGGGACCGGACAGAGAAAAGCAGCATTCTATATGAAAACCTGTATGAAAAACCGATGGCGGTCCGGTATTTCTTTACACCGGTGCTTCTCGGCTTATTTTCCGGAGTCTTCTCTTTTGTTACAACGATCCTGACCGGCAGGCTCGGTACCCGGAGCTTTGTCTCCCTAAACCTGTACAGAACTGCGCTGTCATGGATGGTCAGCCTGAGCGCTCTCATACGCGGGCTGCTTTTCTTCCTGATCTCATGGCATGGGAAAGAACAGAGCGGGAGAAAGATTATACTGATCGTCAGCCTGGTATTTGCTTTTATACCGGCGTTGACTGCGCCCTGGATGCTTCCGCTTTTTTCAGCTTCGGAGGGTATATTGAGAGAGATTCCTCAAACCGGCATGATGTTCAGTCTTCTGATCGCTTCACTGCTCGGAGCGATTCTGGGATTTGTGCTGAAGCCGAAAAGCATCTGGCCTTATATTGCGGCAGCGATCCTGGCGCAGGCGCTGCTATTTGTCCTTGGCAGTCTGACATCCGATGCAGGAAGCATTCAAAATCAGGATGCCCGCCTGCTGGTTTACGGATCCTTTATACTTGAACATTTCGCTTTTTACACCTTCCCCTGCGTCGGCCTCGCTGCAGCCTGGACATTCAAAAAGCCGTCATACTTCCTCGTATCAACCGATGAATATCACAGGACTTTTGTTCTTGAAGTGAAGAATCCGGCGAATCTTCCCGCCGATCCTGCGCTCGAACTTCCTGTCCCCGGCTTTTCGGTCCTCGGTTTCGCGGTTCCGGTTGCCGGACTGATTCTGTACATCTGCTGGCATCAGACCTTCCCAGGGAGAGCGCGTTCTGCGGGAAAAGGCGCAATCGCCGGAGCGGTGTTTTATATCGTGACCGCGCTTCTTTCGGCGGCGCTTTTGGCCAAAGCCCTGTGACACATTTTGCAGTGCCCGGGCCGGAATTACCGGAAAACTTACAGAATGATCTATGCTTTATGCTGTTTGCCGTACCGGCGGAATAACAGCAGAAAGGGCGGACTTTATTATGGTCCTGTCCTGAAATGAAACAGGAGGTATTCCTCAGATGCAGATGAAATGCGCCCTTTGTATATGTATCCTGATCCTTTTCCCGCTTCTTTCCGGCTGCGGGAAGCGTGCTGCCGCGGAACTGTCCGATGAGGCATCCCTGCCTGGGACGACAGAGAAGGACACGGAACACACAGCGGAGCCGGCGCCTGAAAACGCCGCTTTGGATAAAACAGAAACAAAAAAGCCGGAACCGCTTCCGGAGCCGTCTTCGAAATCCGAAGCGGATGATTACTTTTTCGGAAACGGTAAAGTATATGATGTGATTGACGCCGTCACATCCCAGGATGTTCCGGATGAAAGACAGGCTTCTGAACTGCTTCATGACAGAGGCTTTACTGAAATGCCGGTGACTTATGATTATTCCATGGACGGCAGATATCTCGGTGAAAAAGAGGCGGACAGCGAATCTTCCGAGAGACATCCGATGTACCAGACTTTTTATATCTCGAAGAGTTCCGAAGTATGGACGGTTTTCATTGTAAACGGACGGGTTTATGCTAATCCGGTATCTTTCAACGAGCAGTCCGATCTCCAGGCACAGCTCATTGTTTCCGAGTCCGGAATGATCATGAGCTATGACAGCGAAGGGGGCCGCTTTTACCTTACGGAGCCGAACGGAACGGCGCTGATCGTCAAAACCGTGGACCGGATTGATGCAGAAATGCTGGATGTTTTGACTGTCGAGGAGATCAAAAAGAGATGAAACGCTGTATTTTCCGCATTCTTTCCGTCCTCGTTCTTTGCGGACTGGTCTCCGGATTTTCGCTGAAATCGCGCGCGGAGAAGGAAGAGAGCAGCGAAAATAACGATCCTGTGATCATTGTCACCCTCGGAGATTCCTATTCGTCCGGAGAAGGTGTCCTTCCGTTTTACGGACAGGACCAGGAAGCTGAAGTGAAAGTAAGGGATAATGACTGGCTCGCGCACCGGTCCACGAAAAGCTGGTCTTCGCTTCTCGAGATTCCGACATCGGACGGCGGCAGCAGCGGACCGATCGGGCAGTACCGGGAAGATCCTTATCAGCACAAATATGAAAGCGCCGATCCGGAGCATTATCAGTGGTATTTTGCCGCCTCGTCCGGTGCGACCACACAGGATTTTAAAAAGGAGCAGAAAAAAACGGTAAACCGGTTCTACGACGGCACTTACTATAATATCACCGATCAGACGCTTCCGCCGCAGCAGGACATATTCGATCATATTGACGGAACGGTGGACTATGTGGTATTCACCATGGGCGGAAACGACGTCGGCTTTGCGAATATTATCACGCGCTGTATAGCGGGATCGACGAACCCTGACTATTCCTTTTTCTCCGTGGACGAATATATCACTGATAAATGGGAGGAATTCTACGAGGAAAACGGAATCCGGGAAAGAATCAAACAGTTCTACAGAGACGTTGCGGGAAAAGCTCCGGAAGCGGTGCTTCTCGCCGTGGGATATCCGACGCTCCTCTATTACGGCGATGATACGCTTTTTGGCATCTCAGAGCATGAGGTGAACTCAGTAAACCAGGCGGTCAGGAAATTCAACCGGGAACTTCGGAAGATGACGGAAGAGTGCCGGGAAGAGGGAATCAGCATTGAGTTTGTTGATGTGGAGGAGGCTTTCAGCGGACATGAGGCCTACGCTTCGGATCCATGGATCAATCCGATGATTTTTCCATATCAGGACGAGGATCGGGAAATCTCAGTCTACAGCGGTTACTCCATGCATCCGAACGAAGAAGGATGCCGGAAATATGCGGAGTGCGTGAATGCGAAAATCGCTAAAATAGAACGGGAAAAGTACGAAGACGGACGAATACGTTTCTTTTTTTCGGACAGCGGACCGGCGAACAGAGCAGGGGAGCAGTAAATATGCCGCAGGATCACGAATATGATCGGATCCTGCGGCGGTTTCATATCTGATCAGAAAAGAAACCGGATCCTTTGGACCGCTGTCTTTCAAGTTTGGAATGCGAACGGCCGGTTACGGCATCAGCTGATTGAACTGTTCGATTTCCTTTTCAATTTTGCCTCTTCGTTCAGTGCCTTGTATCTGGTCAGGCCTTTCTTGTTACCGCGCTCATCCTTGATCATATTCCTCATAACAAGGATTTCTGCGGCAGCATATCCGGAATTGTGGTTTTTACAATTACCTTTCGACTGATCCTGAAGATGCTCAATCCGGTCTTTATCCGCAGGCATATAGCGGCAAAGGCAGGATCGACCGGACAGGTGCCGGGAACCATCCTGAGGAAGCTTTTTTATGTAATCATCCAGTGATGTGTGAATTCTGTGAAATCTGCATATTTCTTCTTGATATTTTAATGGTTTTTTTGTACAATGATTTCAGCATCGGCAGAAAACCGTCCGACTGGGTTTCTGCAACAATATTTCTCTGGAGGAAAAGATATGAAATTTGGCCATTTTGACGATTCAAGGCGGGAGTATGTCATTGAAACCCCGATGACGCCGCAGCCCTGGATCAATTATCTCGGAAATGAAGATTTCTTCTCCCTGATCTCGAACACGATGGGCGGATACAGTTTCTACAAGGATGCAAAAATGCTCCGTGTGACCCGTTACCGCTACAACGATGTCCCGCGCGACACAAACGGCCGGTACTACTATATCCGCCACAACGATACGGTGTTCACGCCCGGCTGGCAGCCCGTACAGACCCCGCTCGACAAATACGAGTGTCATCACGGCCTCGGCTACACGGAGATTTTATCGGAAAAAGGGCCGATCGCGATGGATCTTCTCGCGTTCGTCCCGCTTCATGAGTGGCTCGAAGTAAACCGGCTGAAACTCAAAAACACCGGCGATAAGACCGAAACGCTCGACCTGTATTCCTATGTGGAGTTCTGCTTCTGGAATGCACAGACCGACGGCGAGAACTTCCAGCGGAACCTGTCCCTCGGCGAAATCGAGCTTGTCGGTTCGACGATCTACCACAAGACCGAGTACCGCGAACGCCGCAATCACTACGCTTACTATACGGTCAACTGCCCGATCGACGGTTTCGACACCCAGCGCGACGACTTCATCGGCGTCTACAACGGCACCGGAAATCCGAAAGCGCTTCAGGAAAACAGATCCTACAATTCGATCGCATCCGGCGGCGCGGTCATCGGCTCGCATCATATCAAGGTGAAGCTTGCTCCGGGCGAAGAGAAGAGCTTCATTTTCCTTCTCGGCTACAACGAGAACCCGATGGATGACAAGTGGGAATCCTTCGGCATCATCAAGAAGGACGGCGCGGTTGCCGCGATCGCGCGCTACCAGACCGACGAGCAGGTCGACAAGGCGCTCGCGGACCTTAGGGCTTACTGGGACGACCTTCTTTCGATCTATCAGGCGCAGACCGGCGACGAGAAGCTGGACCGCATGGTCAATATCTGGAACCAGTACCAGT
>CACYBV010000400.1 GCA_902772745.1 uncultured Eubacteriales bacterium | reverse complement strand
GGGGAAAGAGCGTTCTTCAGCTGATTGCCGAAAATACGGATCCTGAAAATGTACAGTTCGAGCTGGATACTTTCTGGACAATGCGGGCGGGTCTTGACCCCTGCAGCGTTATGCGGGCACTCGGCAGCCGAATCAAACTGATTCACCAGAAGGACTTTGCATGGGACAGCCTGCAGGCAATCAATACAATCGGCATTTCTCCGGAGGAGAGAGAAATTACGCCCGGGATCGGCGCCCGCTTTATGACTGCGGATCAAGAGACTATGACAGAGGAAGAACGGCGGCGTTTCCAGTATGAACGGGAATCTGCTTTTACAGAAATCGGCTGCGGAATCATGCCGATCCAGAAGATCATTGATACAGCCAATGAAACTACAGATGCGGAATATATGATTCTGGAACAGGATTTCACCCGTCTTCCTTCACAGTTTGACAGCATCCGGAAGTCCATGGAAGGATTTCGACAGTATTCCGGGATCGAATGGGAATGATTTTGACAAAATAAGATGAGCCAGGGGCTGAACAATGAAAGGAGTTTGCTGAATGAACACAGACAGAATCCGGACAATTATCACGCAGGACGCGGAGGTGGATGACCAGAATTCTCTCAGGCATTTCCTGTTTTATACAAATGAAGTAGAGCTTCAGGGCATCGTACAGAGCTCCAGTAAATTCCACTGGATCGGCGTACCCGGGGCGACAAAAGAGAACGTGAAGCGGAGCGAGTTTGAATTCGAAGGCGAAGTGACCGGCCCTTATGATCAGCCCTACCGCTGGCCGGGTACGCAGTGGATGTTCGATGAGATCGACGATTACGAAAAGGATTATCCGAACCTCTCGAAGCATGCGGAAGGCTATCCGACGCCGGATTACCTGAGGTCGATTACAAAGATCGGGAATATCGGTTATGAGGGTGAGATGGACGCGCCTACCGAAGGGTCGGAACTGATCCGGGAAAAAATCCTCGATGACGATCCGAGACCGCTTTATGTCCAGGTCTGGGGCGGTACGAATACGCTTGCAAGAGCGCTTCTCGATATCCAGAATGAATACGAGGGCGGCGAGGACTGGCCGGTGCTTCGTGAGAAGATCATGAAGAAAGTCGTCATAACCGCCTGCGGTGAGCAGGATCCGACATACCGGAGCTATATCGCCGAGAACTGGCCGGACATGCAGTTTGTGAAGACGCTTCAGATGAGAAGCTACGCATATCCCTGGTTTGTAATGCCGGAGGGCGAGTCAAAGGACACGCTGCGTGCGGACTTTATGAAACGCGAGATCCTGAACGGCAAGAGCGCCATCGCCCAGGGCTACTGCACCTGGCTGGACGGAAAAGTCTATGAAGGCGAAGGCCCGCGGGGACAGTTTGGGTCGAATCCGAAAATTGCAGACGAATGGTTCGGTGCGAAAATGGGGCTTCCGAAACCGGTCCCGTATGATTTCCTCTCAGAGGGGGATTCGCCGACCTTCTTCCTGCTGTTCCCCTGCTGGGGCTTCCGTACTCTCGAAAACTTTGCCTGGGGCGGAATCGCAGGCCGTTACCACAGAGTGGACAACCAGTTCAACAGCAAAGGTGAACCGCTGAATGTCTGGGATGTATCGATGGACGCCTATACGGACCGGGACGGAAACACCAGCGAGTTGGAGTCGATGTGGCCTTATGTCTGCGATATTCAGCGGGATTTCGCCGCGAGAGTCGCGTGGTGTTCCGCAAAAAAATATGAAGATGCGGAGCATGCGCCGAAGCTTTCCATCCGGGAGGGTACGGATCTCACGGCCGCGCCGGGCGAGAGAGTAAGCATTCATCCGATAGCGGAAGCAGCGGATGAAGATGCAAAAGTGATGGTGTTCTGCAGGATTTATCCGGAAGTCAGCGCGCCGGGCAGTGTTTTCGTCAGCGTATCATCCTGCGGCGACTGCGCGGAACTTACGGTACCGAAGAGTGCGGAATCTGGCGATGAGTTCCATCTCATCGTAAAGGCCCAGGCAGACGGTCACTTCCGGCTGGTCCGCTATCAGCAGGTCATCATTAAAGTGAAATAAAAAAGACGGGGACAGGAACTGCAGCGGCCTTCAGACCGGCTGCAGTTCCTGTCCCCGGGGTTCTGCCATCCGGTCATTACTTCCGGATATGTACAGAATTGCGCTTTACCAGCGTCACACTGACCATGATGCGTACCGGGACGAA
This sequence comes from uncultured Eubacteriales bacterium, assembly GCA_902772745.1. Lineage (GTDB taxonomy): Bacteria > Bacillota > Clostridia > Lachnospirales > Lachnospiraceae > UBA1267. The sequence goes on along the minus strand of CACYBV010000400.1, from coordinate 3,219 downwards.
GTTTTTCGCGGTAAACAGTGAGGTAAGCCGACGGACTGCAGTTTCACCCATATAAGTTTTCGGTACATTGACCGTGGTGAGGGTTGGAGAAGTGTAATTGCCGATCGGCATATTGTCGAAACCGATGATTGCCACATCCTGCGGAATCCGGTATCCTGCGTTGAGTATTGCACGCATGGCGCCGACTGCGATCAGGTCGTTGTCTGCAAAGTATCCGCGTGCGGGAACCGTGCCTTCCTGAAGGATCGCTTTCATATCTTCATATGCGCCTTCAATGGAAGGAGTCAGCCTGTGGACCACGGATTTTCCGCTTGACATGCCGGATTCCCGGATTGCTTTGTAGAATCCGTCCGCGCGTTCTTCGAAATTCGCGATACTGTAGGAGGAACGAAGGTATCCGGGCTGTGTGCGGATATGGGTAATCAGGTAACTGGTCGCCAGATACGCTGCCTGGACATTGTCAATCATGACGGTATCGCGGTTGATATTCTGGAAAGAAGCGTCAAGCAGGACCAGCGGAAAAGGAAGATCCGAAAAAGCATTAAAGTCTTCGCGGGTCATCTCTGTTCCGAGAAGGATCATTCCGATACAGTCCGAGTAGCGAAGCGCTTCGATTTCCTTCGGCGTATCCTCGTCTTCGTAGATATACCGGGTACGAAGCTTCAGGTTCCGCTCGCGGCAGGCATTTTCCACACCGCCCGACAGTTCAGAAAAAAAAGGCGTATCGGTGACGACGGTTCCGTGCTTTTTGTATATTACAAAATACACGCTGCCTGCCATACTGTGCTTTCTCTGCACGCGGGTAAAATCATAACCGTATTTTTCTGCGGCGGCAAGGATTTCTTTTTTGCGCTCCGTACTGACGCCGGGTTTGTTGTTCAGTGCCATGGAAACGGCTGCTTCTGAAATATTCAGGATTTTAGCGAGTTCTTTTGCTGTGATGGCCAAGAAGACACCTCCTTATAGAATGACATGGAGCGGAGAAACAGGGTGCAGCAGTCGATATTACTTTTTTTATACCAGAGAAAAGGGGAAAATGCAAGAGCTTCACAAGAAATTAAGTAGAAAATTAAGCAAAATTAACTGAATTCAATAATGACGTTTGTATATTATTCATGTATAATATAGACAGTGAGAATATTGCCGATCGGAGATTAGTTGACAGACCGGAAAGATCACAGGCAAACAAAACGGAGGAATCAACATGGCTACTGTTAAAATCGGTTTTGCGCCTACAAGACGCGCAATCTTTTCCGCACCCGCGGCAGTCGAATACGCGGGATATTCCAGAGACAAACTGCGGGAACTTCAGGTGGAGTTCGTCGACATCGACGACATCAACGAGGAAGGTCTCCTGTACGACGACAAGGACATTGACGCTATTGCGAAGAAATTCGAAGATGCGGGCGTAAAGGGGCTGTTCCTTCCCCACTGCAACTTCGGAACGGAGTATGTCTGTGCACGGCTCGCCAAAAGGCTTGGACTTCCTGTGCTTCTCTGGGGCCCCAGGGACGAGCGGCCGGACGAACGGGGCATGCGGCTTCGGGACTCCCAGTGCGGACTTTTCGCGACCGGAAAAGTGCTTCGGCGCTTCCGCGTTCCTTTTACTTATCTGACAAACTGCAATCTTTCGGATCCGGAATTCGCGCTCGGTGTAAAGCAGTTCCTGGCGGTCTGCAATACGGTCGACGTAATGCGTCATACAAGAATCCTCCAGATCGGACCGAGACCCTTTGATTTCTGGTCGACGATGTGCAACGAAGGCGAACTCCTAGAGAAATTCAACATTCAGCTTTCCCCGATTCCGCTTCCGGAACTGTATGCGGAGATGAAAAAGGCGAAAGAAGAAGGAACCGAGGTCTCGGAAGTCGTTTCCTACTGTAATGACAATATGTGCGTGAAATGCGGAGGGCAGGCGCTTGAAAACATCGCCGCGCTGAAGGTGGCGATGTCGCACCTTTGTAAGAAATACGGCTGCAATGCGGTTGCAATCCAGTGCTGGAACGCGCTGCAGGACGGCATCGGCATCATGCCCTGCGCAGCAAACTCCCTCCTGAACGAAGAAGGTATCCCGGTTGTCTGCGAGACTGACATCCATGGCGCAATTTCCGCTGTGATGATGGAAGCTGCGGGCATGGATGAGAACCGTACTTTCTTTGCGGACTGGACGGTACGGCACCCGGACAACGACAACGGAGAGCTTCTGCAGCACTGCGGCCCGTGGCCGATCTCCGTCGCCAGGGAAAAACCCACGATCGATGTGCCGGTTGCATTTAACTACACGGGTTCCGTGATGGCGGAGGCGAAGCATGGCCCGATGACCCTGTGCCGTTTCGACGGCGATGAAGGCGAGTATTCCCTGCTTCTCGGACACGCAAAGGGCATCGACGGTCCTTACACGAAAGGCACCTATGTCTGGGTGGAGGTCGAGGATCTGCCGAAACTGGAGTACAAGGTCGTGACCGGCCCGTACATCCATCACTGCGTCGGCATTCACCAGGACGTTGTCCCGGTCCTTTACGAAGCCTGCAAGTATCTCGGGATCAGGCCGGACCTCTATGACAGTTCCGCTGATGAAGTCGAGCGTCAGATTTATGCGCCCGGAAAATGACAGAATAACAGACAGGAGTATAGGAAAATGAATGTCAATCTGAAAAAAACGGCATATGAGCTCCGCGATTATGCGCTGGACCTGATTTACGGCGCGAAAACCGGGCATATCGGCGGGGACTTTTCGGAAGCGGAAGTCATGACCGCCCTGTATTTCAGCGAACTTCGGGTGAGCCCAGAAAACCCGGACGATCCTGCGCGTGATTATTTCATCCTCAGCAAGGGGCATTCAATGGAAGTGTATTACGCGGCGCTTGCAAAACGCGGCTTCCTGGATCCCGAGGATGTGATGAACCGTTACTCGCGCTTCGGATCTCCCTATATCGGTCATCCGAACAACAAACTTCCCGGGATCGAGATGAACTCCGGATCCCTCGGGCACGGACTTCCGGTCAGTGTCGGCATCGCAAAAGCCCTGCAGATGGATGGAAAACCGAACCGCGTCTATGTGATGATGGGCGACGGCGAACTTGCGGAAGGCTCTGTGTGGGAAGGCGCGATGGCGGCGGCGCACTATAAACTGGATAATCTCTGTGCGGTTGTCGACCGGAACCGCCTGCAGATCTCCGGATCCACAGAAGTCGTGATGCATCACGATGACCTTCAGGC
>CACYBV010000399.1 GCA_902772745.1 uncultured Eubacteriales bacterium | reverse complement strand
TAGATGAGTATAAAACCCGTCTGTTCTATTCGATCGAACGATGGGATATGGACTATGAAATTGCAAATTTGGAGGTGAAACCGAATTATATGCAGCGCCGGGCACTGAAAGAACTGAACCGTGTCCGGGCAATGGGAGCGGCGAGGGCGCTGGTGACAGCATCCGCCGGCTCCGGAAAAACATTCCTTGCTGCTTTTGATGCCTTAAACTTTAATCCTCAAAGACTCCTGTATATCGTTCATGAAGGCTCTATTCTGATGAAATCGTTTGAGACTTTTCAGCGGGTATTCGGAAGTGAGCATTCTTATGGAATCTACAATGCGGATTATAAGGAATCCGATGCCGATTTTGTCTTTTCCACTAATGTGACAATGGCAAATTCTCTGGAATTATTTGACAAACATACCTGGGATTATATTATCATAGATGAATGCCATCACGCAGCCGCAGAAACATACCGGAAGATACTGAATTATTTCGAGGCTCAGTTCGTTCTTGGAATTACAGCCACACCGGAACGAATGGATGGAGAAGACGTTTTCAGTCTGTTCGACCAGAATGTCCCATATGAGCTGCGGCTGAGGGACGCTATTATCAATGGCCTTGTCGTTCCGTTCAAGTATTATGGTATCCGCGACGAATTGATCGAATACGGAATCAATGAAACAAAGGGCCATAAGTTTGTCGAACAGTTCTCCGATGATCAGCATGTCGAGTTTATTTCCCGTATGATCGAGAAACACCGGATACCGGGACAGCATCTTAAGGCGTTGGCTTTCTGCCGCGATATTTCCCATGCAATCCGTATGTCACAGGCAATGGAGGAATATTATCATACTGCATACCTGACCGGCCGGAATTCTGTCGGTGAACGTGTCCGTGCTTATAAAGATTTACAGGAAGAATCGGACAAGCTGGAAATCCTTTTCACTGTTGATATCCTGAACGAAGGTGTAGATATCCCGGGCGTGAATATGGTGCTCTTCCTGCGCCCGACAGATTCTCAGACGATCTTTATCCAGCAGCTGGGACGCGGCCTTCGTAAGTATGAAGGGAAACAGTATGTAACGGTTCTGGATTTCATCGGAAACGATTATAAAAGGAGTGTGCAGATCGCATTTGCCCTGGGAAGTCTTTCCGAAAACTTTGTAGTGGAAAAGAAGCTGATTGCGGCATTAATCGCAGATGATTTTTCAAGTATAGGACTTTCGGATTATGGTGTCGAGATTCATCTGGACGACCTTTCAAAAAAGGAGATCCTGTCCTATATTGATGAAGTGAATTTCAATACGAAACGGTATCTGGCGCAGGACTATGCGAACTTCAAAAAATATATCAGCGCGTCCGGCTATCCTCAGCATGTGGATTATCTGAATAATGATTACGCGCCGGACCTTATCAAGTTTATGCAGTCCAGGATCGGCGGACGGAAGAACTCATCCTATTACAACTTTCTGCAGGCGATCGGAGAAGAAAGTCTGCCTTCATTTGACGGGCGGCAGGAGGCCTTTATCAAATATGTGTCTGAAATGCTGCCGATTGTCCGGCCATATGAATATCTCATCATTCAGGAACTGCTGCACCAGGCTGGAAAGATATCCGTTTCTGATGTCTCCGGAAAACTTGCATCGGAAGTAAATACATGGAATCCGGATGCCTTCCGGCATGCACTCAAATATATGCTTGAAAGCGGATATTTCAGCCAGACCGGGGACAAACTGTCATTTGCCGATATCCGAAGAGATGTGGTTTTTGAGAGCTATCTGCAGGATTTGCTGGATTATGGTCTTGGAAAGTATGACATAGATTTCTATGATGCGGCAGCCGATGGGGATTTCCATCTGTGGGCAAAATATCGTAAAGAGCAGGTTCAGCAGCTGCTTCTCAATAACCCGAAGGACATTATGCTCGGAACGAATATCTATAATGGAGTTGCCTATGCTTACGTAACGGTAATCAAGGGAAATGATACAAAAGAAGATCTGAAATATGCTGACGGTTATATTGATGAAAATACTTTTCAATGGGAGTCCGAGGCGCACATATCGGATGTTAAGCTGAGTCAGTTGAAAAACAGCCGATGCATGCACATTTTTGTGCGGAAAGTGGATAACGAGGATGGTATACAGCTCCCGTTTACGTATATTGGTTCAGGGACAATGAAATTCATTGAGAATTCCAGAAAAGCAAATGGAGCATATTTGTTTCGAGTATCTATGGAGAATCCCGCATCGGAAGATATATTCTTTGACTTCAGACTCCCTGATGGAGGGGGTTCTGCTGCAGGCACATAATATTATGAGGTTTGAGAGCATATGTCCGCCGGAATATTCTATATCCTTCCTGAACGCATCAGCCTTTCGTACAGCATCCTTCAGATGCGTCTCTCCGACCTTCCGCGGAAGAAACCACCTCCCGCGGAAGTCGCTGACGTGTATGAATCGGATCGCTGCCGTCTGATTCTGTCATCTTTTTACGGCGTGGATCGAAGGCCTTATGCAGGTGAGTATGAGGCTGATGGCAGAAAACAGGGGGACAACCGTCAAAACGGTGTTTGTTTAATCAGATATAATTATGGAGGTCGGAACAATGGAAGCAGTCAAGTATGGCAATGAAGAACTGAGACAGTTCTGGTTCGGGGCATACTCATTTGATGAAACAGAGGACGGATATCTGCAGGCATTCCAGTATTCTCAGCCGCAGATGGAGTATTTCAGAAAAACATTTGATTTCTGGTATGACAGATGCATGGCGTCTACGGCAAAAACACTGGAGTTTATTACGGAAGCCCGCAGGGTTTCTTTTGAATACCGGATTATCTGGGAAGGCTCTCAGGATTCAATCGAAGCGGCGGTAAACGGACTGATCGCCGATATCCGATATGTAAAGGACCTTGACAAAGAGGGAACCGTTAAATTCGACCTCCCGGAAGGAAAGAAGCAGGTTGTAATTTATCTCCCTGCAGACGCCACCGTACTCATCCGGAACCTTGTTTCAGACATGCCGCTGTCACGTCCCGATAAAAATGAAAAAGTTCTGTGGCTGGGAGATTCCATCACGCAGGGTTACGGACCGCTGCGCTCATCCGGAACGTATGTCAGCGTTGCCAACCGCCTGTTGAACTATGACATAGTGAACCAAGGGATCGGCGGGTACATCTTTGATAAGCACTCTCTGATGAAAATGGACGGATATAATCCGGAAAAAATCATTGTTGCGCTTGGAACGAACCAGTATGGAACAGAATCCATGAAGGCGGTTGAAGATTACTTTGAAACCCTGACGAGTATTTACGGCAGTCGGATTCCGATCCTTTGTATTACTCCGTTATGGAGAGGGGATAACCCGGAAGGAATTCCAACGCTGGTTCGCTTCTGTGACAGGCTGAAAGAGATTGCGGGGAGTTATGATAATGTAATGGTGGTGGATGGATTCAGTCTGGTGCCGCATCTGCCGGAATATTTCTTAGACAATCTGCATCCGAACGGACTTGGAGCAGAAGTATACGGAAGAAATCTTGTGGAGGAGATCCGGAAGAACGGATTCTGATCTTGAGAAATGTACCTCAGAAAGCTGATTGCAGAAGGAGTCTTCAGAGAAGAAGTACAGGACAGTAAAAAGTACCTGATGCGTCGCAGCGGTTCACGGATAATAAAACCTTATGACTGCTGAAAGACACAGTTGAAACAAGTATGGCATCGAATAACAGGAGGCAGTTATGGTCAGAAAGAAAAAAGAACAGGCGATTGAACACAAGAACATCCGCGGCGGAATCGGGGAAGTGGAAATGCAGAAGATCCTGAACGGGGCGGAAGAAATGTATGGGAAGGGCAGAATGTTCTGCCGGATGATTGTTCCTCCGGGAAACACCCTCGGACTACACGAGCATTCGGGTGATAACGAAATCTTTTACGTGCTTTCCGGAACAGGCATTTATCATGATAACGGAACCACGGTGGAGCTTCATCCGGGCGATACGGCGGTCTGTAATGACGGAGAGTCCCATGCGCTGGAGAATGTTTCCAATGAACCGCTTCAGCTGATTGCGCTGATTCTTTACAGCTGAAGGCATTTTTGTTGGACATTTGTTGGACAGGGTGGTATAAACTGGAATCCAGACAGAAGGCACCGGGGAATTCTTCATTACACCATAATCTTTCAAGACAGAATACTGCGAAGAGTTCCTGAACCGGAATCTGGAAGTCGTACCGGAAGTGTCTTTCGGAATACAAAAAGAGAAGTTTCTGAGGAACCGGGAACTGCAAAACTCTCTCGGCTGTTGAGAAGCCGGAAAAAGCACATCGCCGGCAAAAATATTAAGGAAGGATAAGAATGCCCTATGCCGAAAATAAAACAAATGACACCGCAGCAGATTGCGCAGTATTACAGCAGTGCTTATAATATCGGTCCCGAAACATACGCAAAAGCGCTGACAGATCTGATTGATAATGTGTCCGCGGAACTTAGAACCGCCGAGCAGGGATCTGAAAGTTATGAAGCGCTGAACTCGCTTCACGGAATTCTGAACGGGCTGAAAAACGAGGCCCAGAATGCGGGTGAAGCCCGCCGGAACGATGACCGAGAAGCGCGTCTGACTTATGAGCGCAGGGCTGCGGAATACGCCGGCCAGCTGAGCCAGGCTGTCTCACGGGTTCGCAATCTGGATCAGGGGTCCAAAATCTCGCTGGACGGACTTCATGCCGAAGCACAGGTGAAGTCTGCCGAGGAATGGATCCAGGACGCCCAGGAGGATTTTAACGATCCATCGGCGGACCGGCGGAAGCAGATTGCCAGAATTATCGCAGCGAGACAGATCGCGAAAGATCGCGGAAGCCTTTCGAGAACCCAGATCACGGCGGATTACCTGGACAGATACGCGGAAAACCTGCTTGAGGAAGGTTATTTTGTGGACTTTCTCAACGATTATCCAGACATGTACGAGCCCGAGGACATCAGTAAAAGCAGCGGAAGCCGGATCGAGAATAAGCTGCAGTCGTGGGTCAGGACAAAAGACGTTTCTGATTACAGGGAAATTGAGGCAAGCCTTTTAGGCCGCTATCAGTTTGATACGCCGGAGAAGCAGCAGGCTCATTTTGAGAAGCTTCCGAAGGATAAAACCGCTGCCGAGTATATAGAAGACATCCAGAGAAAAATTCAATTTAATAACAATAAATATACAGACAGAGATATCGCAGTGATTCTTGCCGCGCGGCAGCTCGCGAATGCTAAGCGGAACAGCGGCGGGAATCTGAACAGTACGCGGATTACGGAGAACGAACTGGAAGAGCGCGTGAGTAACCTGATGTACGATCCTGCTTTCATGAAATACCTTGAAACGCGGCGCCAGGCACTCCGCGCGAAGCTTAATACACAGCGCATTCACGAGCTCAGCCATTCGGAAAGCTTTGACAGGTTTATGCAGTCACAGAATCTGACGGACCGCGCGGAAGCCTGGAGAACCTATGTAAGAAAGTATGGAAATCCGGTTAAAATCAAAGACAGCGAGCTGGAGTCCTTCATTGATGCCGGGACGCTGATTAAGGGTCACAGCGGCGGGCTCGAGGACGATTTTGAAGAATATCTGCAAACCCGGGACGACCTTACAGAACTGGACGCCAAGATATACGGACGGTATCGGGTGAAATTCGGCATCGAAAAGGAACCTGAACCTGAGAAGAAGGTTCGTGGGTATCAGGATTACTTTAATGAGCACATCGGCGGAAAACCCGCAGATCTGAAGCTCGCGGCCAAATTGGCAGCTGCAAACCAGCTTGCGAGGAAATATCCGGACAGTCCGTTAGAGGAACAAAAGCTGAATCAGACGGCTGAGAAATTCCTTGAGGATCCGGTCTTCCGCTTTGCAATGCGCGATAAAGAAGTTTTCAATGCAATGATTGCCGGAAAAGTTTCCGAGGTTGCGAATAAAACAGCAGAGATCAAAGACACATTTACCGGAATCGTGAATCCGGTGGATAAAGACGGAGAAGCGGCGGATTTTTCTACATCCCGCGGGTTTGACAGGACCTACAGAAAAATGAATCCTGTGGCGTCCCAAAGCGAACTGGAAAAAGCAAAACTGTCGCTCTTCCCGGGAATCACCAAAAAGGCGAAGGAAGATTTTCTGAAGCGGGTTGGTCAGGACGCTGAGAGACTTGCCAGGAACGAGCTCAGAAAGGTGTACGAAAAAGATTACAAGACGCAGAATGGGTTTGACTCGGATCTTGAGGAAGACCTGGAATTGAAGTTCAGATATGAAGAACTGACAGAACAGAGCAAAAAGAAGCTCCTTCAAAACGCGGAAACAGAATACAATCAATATGTGGATTTAGAAGCCAGGAAGCAGGCAACATATTCTGTTGCGAAAAAGCTGAAAAAAAGCGTAAGGGAAGTCGAGGAGGATCCGCTTTATGCCGTCGACATTCAGAAAGCCGAACGGATTGAAAAACAGAAAATACTGAACGATCATGCAAAGAAAGGAATCGGGCCCGGAATTAATGAAGGAAGTGTGGATATGACTGCTCAGAGCAGAGCGATAACGCTTCTGCAGCAGAAACAGTTAGCCAAGCGAGGCCCCAAATACAGGAATATGATCCGGGCTGTAGGCGAACTCAAATCTTCATCGATAGCTGCAGATGAAACCAATGTGATCAAAACGGTGAATGCAATCCTTGAATATCAGGACGGCAAAGAAAAAGGCTTCTTCTCCTCCGCGAAGAACCAGCGCTTTAATGATTCGATGACGCTTCTTGCCGAACTGACAGTGGGAACACCTGCAGAAAAGTATTACCGGGCACAGCTTGATAAGGTGAACAGAGCACGGGGACTGACGCCCGATCACCCCAATTACCTGAAGCCTGAGGACTTCCTCTATAAAGAACCCAAGGCAGAGCCTCAGATCACGGAAGAACTCAAGAAGGAACAGGATGAAAAGGCGGAAAAGGAAGAGAGGGATCTTTACGACAGGATCAAGGGATTTTCGTTCACGAAGGATGACGAAGAGAACGAAGAGCTCAATGCCGAAAACAATGTGGAGGAAAAGAAACAAGAAGACGGCCCGGGTATTGACTTCTGAGAGACCGGAAATTCGGATAGTTTACCGCCGTATGCCTTTCTGAGGGCATACGGCGGTTTTTTGGCAAGTCTCCTGAAAAGCGCCTGAAATCCGCTTAAAACAACGACTTTTTGTTGCTCAGGCCGAACGCATGTGCTACAATAATGCATATGTTATATTGGATGGAAAAAGAAAACTGAATCGGGAGAAGCATAATGAACGAAAGACTGAAAAACGCCATGCGCTATGCCCAGCTGACAATCTGCGAGGGGGATATCGGGAAGTTTGACCCCGACAGATGGATAGCGTACTTTGATGAATGCGGCTGCGACGGACTGGTGCTTGGTTCCGGCGGATACATTGCCTATCATGAGACAAAAATACCATATCATTACCGGGTGCGGGATGAAAAGCATGACGATCTGTTCGGCTACATGGTCAATGCCTGCCGGAAAAAAGGCTATACAATCATCTGCAGGACCGATTCACACGCAATACACGAGGCCGCATTTCAGGCACATCCGGAGTGGGCTGCGGTTGGAGCGGACGGAAGACCACGGAAACACTGGTCATATCCGGAGGTCTATGTCAGCTGTCCTTTAGGACCGTATGGCTTCGAATTCATGAAGGAAGTCCACGCGGAACTGGCCCGAAACTACGATATGGACGCGATATTCTGCAACCGCTGGCCGGGTTCCGGGGTATGCTGGTGCGAGTCGTGCAGGAAACAGTTCTTCGAATTCTGCGGCCGGGAAATCCCGAAGATCATGGACCCGCAGGATGAAACGGTGAAGCTGTACAGAAAATGGCACGAAAAACGCTCTTTCGAACTGTGCAGGTGCTGGGATGAAGCCATTCAGAAGGAAAATCCGGCTATGCGCTTCATTCCGAATTCTCCTGTAGGGACGTATACCTTTATCGACAATCAGCTCCTCGGGGATTATTCGGATATACTTTTTGCGGATTACCAGGGAAAGTCACAGCTGATGACGCCTTTTGCGAGCGGCAGGACCGGGAAGGAGCTGAGGGCTGTGCTGCAGGGAAAGCCTGTCGGAGGGATTTTCTCTGTCGGCACTTGTGAAAGGCGCTGGAAAGATTCTGTGCAGGAGCCCGCGGAGCTTCGGATGTGGGTCTCGGAACTCGTCGCAAACGGTCTTAGGCCCTGGTTTACGAAGTTCAGCGCACAGGTTTTTGACGAACGGTGGATGACACCAGTCCGGGACCTTTATCGGAAATACGGGGAATGGGAGCCGTATCTTCGGGATACCGAAAGCCGTGCGGAAATCGCCCTGATGTTTTCTCAGCACAGCGCGAAAGAGTATGGGATGACGGAGCGTGAGAGACTTGTTGAGAAGCCGATCAACGGCTGGTACCAGGCGCTTACGGAAGCTCGGATTCCTTTTGATATGATCGACAGCCATTATATTGATACGGAGCATCTCTCCCGGTACAGAGCTGTGATTCTTCCGAATATCGCGGTGCTTTCCGATTCGGACTGCGAGGCCATCAGGGAATACGCTGAAAACGGAGGGTCTGTCATCGGAACATATGAGACTTCGATGTATGATTGGGATGGCCGGAAAAGGTCTGATTTCGGACTTTCAGACCTGTTTTCGGTACACGCATCCGGTGAGGACACGCGAAACGAGCTGAATGCGTATATTACGGTTCGAAAAAATGTCGGGGATGAAATCTTATCGGACGGATTTTTCGGAGAAGATACCGGAAGCTGGTGCAAAGACCGGCGGATCTGCGGGACAGAGAACCGTGTCGGGATCCGTTTTGACCGATCGGACTTTGATCCGTCGCCCTTTTCTGCGGTCCCGGCTTTTCCGGACCTCCCGATGGAGGAGGTATACCCGAGAGAGCAGACAGCAGATTATGAGGAGGTTCTGTTCCGTACAGTCGGAAAAGGCCGCGCAGTGTACTTTTCCGGAGATATCGGACGCTGTTACTGGGACTATCTGCTTCCGGACCAGCGGAAGATGATGGTGAATTCCATTCGCTGGGCGGTCAGAGGAGACGATCCGGTCCGGGTTTTCGGCCCGGGTTTTGTGGATGTCACCCTGTGGGAGAACCGGGAAGGATTGATGCTGCATCTTGTGAACCTGACGTCCGTGCGTGCGATGCGCGGACCGGCGGAAGAGATTTTGCCGCTTCAGGGCATTACCGCGGAAATCAGGAACGACCTGATCGAGGATCTTGAATTCCAAAGCCTGGAAAATGAAGCGACTCTTATGGAACGCGGGAAGAATTACACAAAGATTTTCCTGCCGAAACTGCAGCTTCATGAATTGCTGGTGTTTAAAAAATCAAGCAGATAACAGGAAAAGGCGAAAGTATAGCATGTTTTCGCTTTTTGAAGTACCGGACGAGCCGGTGCGGGATTTCTGTATGGCATGTCTGCGTTTGCCGGGAACGGAAAACAATAACTGTGCAGGCAGAAACTTTTACAAGACGCTTGCATATAAATTGAGTCATCCAGGGAGGGACGGAATGAAAGAGTATGATGTAATTGTGGCAGGCGGCGGTCCTGCGGGGATCGGCGCTGCTGTATCGTCCTCAATGAACGGAGCGCGGACGCTTCTTTTGGAGGCGCGGAGCTTCTTTGGC
>CACYBV010000398.1 GCA_902772745.1 uncultured Eubacteriales bacterium | reverse complement strand
TCCGGAGAGGACATGATACCACGCTCCGAGGTCTTCGAGGATTTCACCGCCTGCATTTTTCGTGATTTTTCCGATGATCGCGCCGCTTGTCGAGGGCGCGTCTCTCATGTTCAGATAGTTATTTACCTTAGTGGCGATAAACAGGTTGCTGTAGTGATTCAGGACATCATATTCCGGAGGAAGGGCAGGCTCGGTCTCGGCTTCCGAATATGTCGGAACCTCGGCGGTTTCCGAAGAGGCAGCAACGGAAAAAGCGGCCTCAGCCGTTTCGAATGTTTCGGCGGTTTCCGAAGGAACGCCGGTTTCCGGGCTGGCTTGTACCGCTTTCGGATGCGTGCAGCCCGAAATTCCCGCAGCGCAAAGCAGCAGGAGCAGAGAAAATGCAGCTGTCAGACATAAACAACGGCTTTTCATATCGGAAAACCATCCTTTCCGGATCATTTTCTTACGCCGGAACCGGCGCATAAAAGCACATGTAGTGGCCGGTGATTTTCGGGACCACAAGGGCTTGTAGTAGTGTATTATATACCGAAACAGAGAAAAAGAAAAGTCGGATAAGAAATTTTTTTTATGTTTTTTCCAACAAATTCGTTTTTTTTCAATTGAACATCCCGGGTGACTGTGATACACTGTATTCAATATGAGAAAACAGCGGGGAAGGAGGCACATTAATTGGCAGAGAATAAAAAACATATGAATCTGGCACTTGATTCGGTGCCCTTCGGAACGGAAGAAGAGAACCGTGAATGGATGAAAATGCGGAAGATTCCGCTGCCGCAGGGTGTTACCAGCAAGCAGATGTATAAGGATACTTTCCGGATCGCCTGGCCGTCACTTGTTGAACTGACACTCGCACAGCTTGCGTCGATGGTCGACATGATGATGGTCGGAAAGCTGCATTATACCGCAGTGACTGCAGTCGGTCTGACAACTCAGCCGATCTTCCTCCTGATGACTTTGATCATGGCCCTGAACGTCGGCGTCACGGCGCTTGTGGCGCAGAATAAAGGCGCAGGAAAAAAAGAGCGGGCGGAACTTGCGCTTAGGCAGGCACTGATGATCAATTTTGCGGTTGCAGCACTGATGACGGCAATAGGCGTTGTTTTTGCGCGTCCGATGTGTAAGTTCATGGGCGCCCAGACAGAAGAAACGCTGGCGAACGCGGCAGAATACCTGAAAATCCGTATGTACGGTTTCCTTGCATTCGGACTCACGTCCACAATCACAGCTGCACTCCGTGGCGCCGGGGATTCCAGAACCGCGATGATCTACAACGTCATCGCAAACGCCGCAAATGTCCTTTTCAACTATCTCCTGATTTTCGGACACTGGGGATTTCCGAGACTTGAAGTTGCCGGCGCGGCCTGGGCGACGATTATCGGCCAGTATATTGCATTCATTATCGCCATGGTCTTTGTCATGACGAAAAGCGACCGGAAATATCTGCATCTCGACCTGAAAAAGGGATTCAAGCCGGATAAGGATACCATCAAAAACATGGTCATGATCGGTATTCCTTCGATGATCGAGCAGCTGATCATGCGTGTCGGTATGGTCATTTTTGCAAAAACCGTCGCGTCGATCGGCGAGCTCGAGTTTGCGACTCATAATATCTGTATGAATATCCAGGCCCTCTCCTTCATGGTCGGCCAGGCATTCGCGGTATCGGGAACTTCGCTTGTCGGCCAGTCCCTCGGAAAGAGCAGAAAGGATATGGCGCTTGCCTACGGCAAACGAACCGTGATATTCGGCGTCATCTGCGCCTGCGTTCTGATGATTCTGTTTTTTACCTTCGGGGGGACCATTGTATCCTGGTACAACAGTGAGGAGGACGTTGTCCGGATCGGCGGCATCATCATGAGCTTTGTTGCCTTCATCCAGCCTTTCCAGACGATGCAGTTCATCCAGGCCGGTGCTTTGCGCGGTGCGGGCGATACCCGTTCGACCGCAATTGTCACACTGATCACCGTTGTGTTTGTACGTGCGGCTCTCGGGCTCCTGTTCGTCTTTGTCTTCCACTGGGGACTCATCGGCGCCTGGGTTGCGCTGGCTTTGGACCAGCTTGTCCGTACTGTGCTGATTTTCCTGCGGTACCGGAGCCGGAAGTGGATGAATTACGCGCGGGCGGCGCGGTAATCAGAAAACCGGCTCATGGCGGTTTATGAGCGGTTTTCCCTGCGCCGGGCCGGGTAACAACGGATATGTTGATATGGAGGAGAAATAAATGACAGAAGAATACGAACTTGAGGCCTGCAAAGTCTGTCATGAGGACGCTGCATACGTCGAGGAAGAAGGCGGCTGGTGCGTCTATGTCGTCTGCCCGCACTGCGGTACCCTGACGGCTTTCTGCCGCTATGACAAAGGGCAAAGCCGTGAAGAAGCGGTGAAGCAGGCTGTCGATCTCTGGAATATGGGCAAGGTCATCGCCGAAAGAAGAGGCGAGTAAAGCGCCTTTCCTGACGGACAGGAGGATGTTGGAAATGATGAGAACAGTGAAAAAACGGCATGGGGAAAGGCGCCGGACTGCGGCGGTTCTACCAATCCTTCTTGCCCTGCTGCTGGGTGTTTTTGCTCTTCCTGCGCATGCGGACATCATCTACGAGCCTTATGATGATGACTTCTACGCGGAGCATGCGGAAGAGTGCCGTACGGAAGATACGGCCTGGGAAATCAACGCCCGCGGCTTAAGGATGATGGAAAGCCCGGAGTCGGACAGGGCCGTGTACGAATTCGATGAAATCGGGACACGCGTCTGGATTTATGTGATATATAACGACCCGGAGGGCGGCAGCTGGGGTTATACGGAATACTACAATAACGGCAGAACCTGCGGCTGGATTCCGATGAACCTCCTGTGGAAGGGATATGACCACGATAAATTCAGCAGTGACCACGCTTCCGAAATTTCTCAGAAAAGCAATACGGTTCCCGTGGTCACAAAAGGAGATTCGCAGGAAGTTTATTTCTATGTCTATCCGGGCAGCCCGTATTATTCTGTGCATGAACTGAGCCTGGAACAGCTTGAGGACGATCCGATTCGTACTAATCTGGAGTACACGGACGAAGAAGGCCGGAAATGGGGTTACATCGGCTACTATTACCTTATGGAGGGCTGGATCTGCCTCGATCATCCGGACAAGGATTTCGATACGCTGTGGCCTTCCGGCGCGCCGGATTTCGACAGCCGCAGCAGGAAGTATTATGAGGTGACTTACCGGGAGAATGAATCCGAGGTTGCAGAGATTTCGGATCCGGATGAAAAGGTGTCTCCTTCGGAGGAAGGGAGCAGGGTTCCGAAAGAACCGGATGGGACGACAGCAGCGAACGAGCCGGCGGAGACGGAGGAAACCCTGAAACCGGCGACGGAAGAAGAAAAAAACACGGAAACCACAGAAGCGCTGCCGCAGGCTGTTTCCAATGAAAAACTCCGCTTCGCGATTCCCGCGGCAATCGCCGGAGTCGCCGTGATCAGTGCGGCGGCGGTAATGATTTTTATTTTCCGCAGAAAAAAGAAATAAGCAGTCCGGACTTATAAGGAGGATTTTATGGCAAAAGCATCAGACCCGATTGTCATCAACGGACACCGGCTGAAGAACCGCCTGACCTTCGCGCCGACCGTCAAATTCGGCTGGGCGAAAGAGGACGGAATCCTGTCCGACAGACATCTTGAACATTATAAAGAGCGTGCGGAACACGGCCTCGGACTTCTCTGTGTGGAGGCGACCGCTGTCACGCCGGACGGGCGTTTCTGCCCGGACCATATCGGCCTCTGGAACGATGCACAGGTCGAGCGGCACAAATACATCGCCGATGTCTGCCGGGAAAACGACGTGGTTTCCCTGATCCAGCTGAACCACACCGGGATCACGACGAATCCGCAGATGGGAGAGCCGAAAGGCCCTTCCGCGGTTCCGACGCGTTCCGGTGAGCTTTCTCGCGCGATGAGCGTTTCCGAGATTCATGCAATGCAGGAAGCCTTCATTTCCGCTGCTGTCCGCGCGAAAAAGGCCGGCTACGACGGCGTGCAGCTCCACGGCTGCCACAGTTACCTCATCAACCAGTTCGTCGCGAAAAAGACGAATCTCCGTGAAGACGAATACGGCGGCTCCGACGAAAACCGTGCACGTTTCGCTTCGGAAATCATCCGCGGAATCCGCGAGCTTGCCGGTCCGGATTTCCTGATTTCCGTCCGCACAGTCGGCTGGGACCCGGACCTTCAGTCCTGCATTGCCGTCGCGGAAGAGTACCTCAGGGCCGGCTGCGATTATCTGCAGGTTTCCCACGGCATCGAAATGCCGGATCCTGCGGCGGTCCTTCGTGAAGGCGATCCGTTTACAGCGATCTGCGCGCTCGGCGTCCGCTTCCATGAATACTTCGGCCCGCGCGTTCCCGTTTCCACGGTCAACAGTCTGCTTACGCCGGAGCAGGTGCATTACCTTCTCGACAACGATCTTGTCGACACGGTGGACCTTGCACGCGCGGTGCTTGCGGATCCGCGCTTCCCGGAGGCTGTCCTCTACGGCTCGGATTACGTCAAATGCTTCGACTGCAAACGCTGCCAGTACGGACCTTTCACTAAAAACCAGTGTCCCGCAGCCCTGAAACGTGCAAAGGAAGCCTGAAAAGGCTCAGTCATTCAGAAGACAGAAGATCAACTGCAAAGGAGAAAAGCAAATGGTTAAGATTACCCTCGGCGTCGACGGGATGATGTGCAATATGTGCGAATCCCATGTCAACGACGCGATCCGGAACGCTTTTAAAGTAAAAAAGGTTTCCTCCTCCCATAAGGATAAGGAAACCCTGATCATCGCCGAATCCGAAATCCCGGAAGCGGAACTGAAATCCGTCATCGACGAAACCGGTTATGCCTTCGTATCATACCGCTGCGAGCCATACGAGAAAAAGGGCCTTTTCGGGCGCTGATTCGCCGCACCCCGGGGCGACGCCGTGAGATACGACAGACCAGTCCCCATATCTTACGAAAGCTTTGAGACTGTGACAGCAGAGGATGCCGATACACAGCTGGTCCGCGAGGGGACAGAAGAGCTTCTCAAAGCGGCTTACGACGAAACCCGGATTTTCTGAAGTACCGGGATTCGGCCAGCAAAAAGAAAACCGCACAAGCGCTTTGCCGTCAGAGCAAATGCTTGCGCGGTTTCTTTTTTCTGATTTCCAAGTCGGACGAAGGAATCCGGACCGGCGTCAATCCTCCGTCAGGCCTCTTCGGTGAGGTTGACAGTCTCGGACTCGGCGTTTTTCTTGACGCTCTCGATACCGTTCTTGCAGCCGGCTTTGGACTTGTAGCTTTCGGAAACGAGGATGATCTCGCCGTTTCCGGCTTTCAGACGGAAGCGGAATTCGCCGCCTTTGTCGAGGTAGATCTCGAACTTCGGGTGTTTTTCTTTTGCGAAGCCCTCGACAGTCTGGTCTTCGATCGCGGCGGCAGGCGCATTCTTCGTCACGCTTGCAATGCCGTTCTCGCAGCTCTTCAGGGCAGTGTAGTTTTCGGATGTCCCGATGATTTCGCCGTTTCCGGCCTTCAGGTTGAAGCGGAAAGCGCCGGACTTGGTCTGCTTAATCACATATTTTCCCATGGGAGTACCTCCATATCCAGATTACATTAAGTATAT
>CACYBV010000397.1 GCA_902772745.1 uncultured Eubacteriales bacterium | reverse complement strand
CTACATTAGACTTCTCACCAAGATTCTCTTTTGCCTTTTTCAGCATTCCTTCCGACAGATCAGAAAGAACTAACTTATTGCACCTTTATACGGCCTCGACGGCCGAAATATTGCCAACAGGTTAATGTTTTTCATAAAGGGCGCAGCTGCCCTGATGATCGTCCGGCATTGCGCCTTCAAATGGCATATACAGAAGGAAAAAGAGGATTGCCGTAAAGGAACCGCATCATAGCGAACCGGTCCCGCACCTGAAAAACACAAAGTCCGGGCGATGGATTGTCCCGCCGAACTTCTGTGGATACCGCAGCCTCATCTCATCCGAGATCTGGGATTCCCGACATTCCTCGATCACAAAACCGGCTGAAATCAGGGCATTGATCAGGCTGGACATCGTCCTGTGATAGCATTCATATCCGTCCACGACCCAGTTGACTTTCCTCGGGCCTTCCACAAAATAGTTGCGGATGTTTGCATACAGGCGCTCGCCGGTCTCAGTACGGGTAAACCGGTCATATACGCCGTCCCAGGCCGTTGTCATCGGATGCGACATGCTGAAAACGAATTTCCCGCCGTCTTCCAGCAGACCATGAATCTGCTTCATCAGCCCGCCAAAATCTTCAATGTAATCAAACACCAGGGAGCTTGTGATCAGGTCAAAACGCTCCTGTACTGTTTTGATGTCTTCCATCGCGAGCCGCAGGTAACGGATGTTGTCAGCGCCGTTATGCTCCTTCGCATACGCGATCATCTTTTCGGAAATATCAATTCCAAGGACGGATTCCGCGCCCATATCCGCATACTGTTTCGCATGCTGCCCCATGCCGCAGCCGATATCAAGGACTTTTTTGCCCTGCACCGGCGGAAGCATCGAAAGGAGAATCGGCGTCTCGATGCAGTCGTTGAAGTTCAGGCTGTCGTCCCGGTTCTTCCGGAAATCCGAAAAGAATTCCTCGTCATCATAGATGTTCTGTTTTGCCATGGTCCCCTCCTTCTCTCTTTAGTTTCCGACAGGATTCCCGGTCTTTTTGATTCTGTTCCGGCTATTTAAGACCAGGATTCAACTGCTGATCCCGACAGGCCCCTGTTCTGCTCTCAGCGCAGAATCTTTGTCCCGGGATCACAGTCCCGAGATCAGCCCTCCGGTATCTTTCTTCGGCCGCACGGACTTAGGATCGATATCGGAAGCAGTCCGCTTGTATCCGTCCTTAGCCGCTTCTTCGGAGGCTTCGTTATAGACCTCGTACAAGTTGTTGCCGCCTTTGATGACGGCATCAGCCATTTTTTCCGGACTCGTTATCTCCATCATCTTCTTAAATTCATTGCTGGATTTGATCTTTTCGACCTCATCTTGAAGAGCCGCCCCGGCAAGCGCTGTTTTCTGCTGATATGCAGGCACTCTGTTATTGAGAGACACCTGCGCGCAAATCGACTTTGCGAAGGCATCCGCGATGTTTGTTTTCAGCCATTTACTGTCACCGCGGTTCTGCAGTATCCGAAGCTGAGTCTCGTCGCGCAGCGCAGTCGCGGTATCGCTGAGGTGAAGTTTACTGCCGAGTTCTCCGAGCTTTTGCAGGCTCTTCATAGCAGAATCGAAGCGCTCGGTTCCCGCATCATGCCAGAAGCCGCTTTGTCCGTTTTTCGTCTTGATGCTTCCGTAATTATAGAGTTCCTGCTTTGCATTGGCGAGAAGAACATCCGGTTCGGTATTCTTCACTGCATTCAGTTCTTCTTCCGTAAGTTCTTCAGCGGGCTTCTTTCCGCTCAGTATGTCCAGCTTGGCGTTGAAGATCCTGAGGGCTTTCATCATATTGTTATATTCTCCCGAATTCGTCTTGCTGAGGAACCATCCGCTCTTTTCTTTTTTCAGGATCTCGTATTCCCGCGAAAGTTCTTTCCGGATCTCCTGCACAGGCTTTGTCTTCAGGGCAGCCGAAGCCATCTCGCTCTGGAGCTCTCTGCTGTATTTGAGGAAAGCTGCTTTCTCGGGATTATTGGCAGCCGTTTCGGCACTGAGATTCGCTTGAGAGATGTAGTCACGACAGGTCTGAAGACCGGCTTCCTTAAAGATGGCTTTCTCCTCATCTGTCTCCGGAAGCTCGTTCATCACTTTTTTGATGCGGTCAAGCAGACTGTCCGGAAACAGGCGGCTTACCCTGTCCTCGTGAACCATGAGCTCCGCATTATCGAATTTTTTCTTCCAGTTTCTGTCCCTCAGTTCCTCTGCAAGCTTCTCCGGATCTACCGTGCCCTCCGTAAGGATCATTAAGCGCTGCGCCGCACAATGGAGCTTTTCCTTACGCTGGGGATCTTCTTCAGGCAGACCGTCCCGCAGCAACCCCATCGTGGATTTCTCCTTTGAAAGATCCATGGTCTTCAGCACGTCGTCCAGAAAAGCTTTATTACTCCCTCCGATGAAGTTATTCTGCTCGCTGAGTGTTTTATACTGGATGTCCGGCCTGTCATTTTTTATATTGATTATGCCCTGACGCTGAAAATGCTTCTGATCCTCTTCCGTCAGATAATCATAAAAGGCATCAACGCGGCCCGGCAGGGTCGTTGTATCTCTTATGAGGGCGCAGAGCTTGTCTTCATCCGTTTTATCCTCAAACTTGTAGATGTCCCTCAAAAAGTTGCGGGCAAGGAATTCTCCTTTTTTGACAGCGCCTGCCAGACGCGTCTTGGATCCGCCGAACTTCTGCCGGACAAATGCTCTCAGCTTATCCGGATTGCTTCTCAAATTATCGAGAGTCAATTTGAATTCGGACTTCCCGAACTGAAGGATCCTCGCATCGGTCATATGTTTCCTGATCAGCCCGATGCGCTGTTCTTCAGGAAGCGAAAGGAAATGCTTAATAATACGTGCTTGCGATATTTGTTTCGGCGCCATAAACAAATCCTCCATAGAATTATCTGGTTTTTTGAACTGCCGGCGTCAGACGGATCGTACATCCTTCCTGCCGGCTTTTTCTGTCATATCCAATTTTCTCAAACGTCGGGCCTGAGACGACTTCAGCGATAAACGCATGAAAAGTATAGCACAGATTTTTGAATTATTGAAGAAAATTTACAGACAATCACGGAAAACTGATTACAGATTTTGTGATACCCGAAAAAAGGACTGCCTGAGCAAGCTCATATACCCTCGATTTCCAATGTTCTGGCCTTATCGGTAAGAAAGAGGAGAGTCTTTCTTTTGTCTCCGGAATCCTGCTGCCGGATGATCAGCCCGGTTTTATCCATACACTCAAGCATCGTCGTCAGAGAAGTAATTGCCAGCCTGCACTTCTCTGACTTAGTTTTGATCGGCACTCCGTCTTCCTG
>CACYBV010000396.1 GCA_902772745.1 uncultured Eubacteriales bacterium | reverse complement strand
CCGTATTCCCCAAACTCCCGTACAGCGCAGACGGGATTGCCGAAGCAGTTTCCGTAGTTTTCAGGAAGCAGTTCCTCATAGAGAGCCCGGTTTTCGGCCTGATAGCCTGCGAGGTCCGGCTCCTCCTCCCTCTCCAGAATACTCTGCGTCAGGGACAGATAGTCCGCCATATGCTCGAAATATTTCCGAAACGGCTCGGGAGATAATTTTTCTCCCGGAATTTCACGGACTCTGTCTGATGCCAGTGTATAGCGTTCTTTTATCATTTCAATTTCATTCAATACAGATTATTCCTCCATCACAGTTTTTTAAACTGCATTACTTTTTATCTTCCCAACTGATAGAGCCCGATCCAGCCCACCAGCAGAATTCCGTTGATGATCGATCCTGCGATGCATGTCCGGTGCTTTTTTCCGGCTTCGGAAAAACCGGAAAGCCCGAGACCGAAGCCATAAACATTGAGCATGGCGGCGAACAGTCCAATCGTTCCGGGGACGAAGGCAAATCTGCCGGTTATCCTGCCGGAAAGCATCACCGCGATGAAAAAAAGCGCCAGGGATACAAAGCACAGGATCAGGGACAGCCTTCCCTTCCCGGCTTCCTGTTTTCTTGCAAACGAATATCTGAATCTTCTCGCCATGGAATTCTACCTTCAGATCAGCATCCTTTTTCTGAGGTTCAGGGTCTTTGCACCGTTGATAATCATCAGCACTCCGCCCGTTATTCCGAACACAACCGAAAGGATACCGATTACCAGGCTGGCTGCACCTGCCGTGCCCAGTGCGTTATACTGCTTTTCGTTCATCGTTCTTCCTCCTAAGCATTGATCATGCCCCATACTTTTCATAGTATGCGTCAATCTTTTCTTTCAGGGCATCGTCGATCACAACGCGTCCCTTGTATTCCTTATTGTAAAGGTGCTCTACAACCTCTTTCATGGTGACAATCGAAGCGGTTTTGAGCCCGTATTTTTCTTCTATCGCGGCAAGGGCACTTTTATCGGTGTCCTTTCCTTTTTCCATGCGGTCCACCGAGACAATCAGGCCCAGCACAGACGCATCGCCCTGCGCTTTGATGATCGGCATGGTCTCCTCGATGGAGGTCCCGGCTGTCGTGACATCCTCTATAAGGACGATTCTGTCGCCGTCCGTGATGGGGCTTCCGAGCAGTATGCCCTTATCGCCGTGGTCCTTGACCTCTTTGCGGTTGGAGCAGTACCGGATGTCCCTGCCATACAGTCTGCTGATCGCCATTGTAGCTGCCACCGTGAGCGGGATTCCCTTGTAGGCCGGTCCGAAAAGGACGTCAAAGTCATGCCCGAAATTCTCCTCGATCGCACGTGCGTAATATTCCCCCAGCCTGTTCAGCTGCGAGCCGGTCCTGTAAAAGCCCGTGTTGACGAAAAACGGGGTCTGCCTTCCCGACTTGGTGACAAAATCGCCAAACTTCAGTACATTGCTGTCAATCATGAATTCTATAAATTCCTGCTTATATGCATCCATCTCTTCGTATCCTCTTATACACATCCGATGATATCATGGATATCTTCGATGCCCTGATTCTCCATAAATTGGCGGATTCCCGCGGCAGTCTTCGGGGCAGCAAAAGGATCCATGAAATTTGCGGTTCCTACGGCCACTGCCGATGCGCCTGCCATCAGAAACTCCAGCGCGTCTTCGGCGTCCTTTATTCCTCCCATGCCGATCACGGGAATCTTTACCGCATGCGCTGCCTGGTAAACCATGCGTACGGCGACCGGCTTTATGGCCGGGCCTGACAGTCCTCCGGTCCGGTTGGCAAGAGCAAAACATCTGCGGTAAATGTCGATCTTCATCCCGGTAAGCGTGTTGATCAGCGAAATCGCGTCCGCCCCGCCCGCCTCTGCAGCCTTCGCCATCACGGTGATGTCCGTGACATTGGGGCTCAGTTTCATGATGACCGGCTGTGCGGCAGCTTTCTTTACTTCTTTGGTGATATTCTGAAGGGCTCTGGGATCCTGTCCGAAGGCGATTCCGCCTTCTTTCACATTGGGGCAGGAAACATTGATCTCCAGAAGATCGACCGGTTCTTCTGCAAGCCGCGATACGACCTCACAGTAATCCTCTACGGTTCTGCCGCATACATTCACGATAATCTTTGTATCAAACTGTCTGAGAAAGGGAATGTCCCTCCTGCAGAAAAGGTCAATCCCCGGATTCTGGAGCCCGATGGCGTTCAGCATCCCGGATCTGGTCTCCGCGATCCGCGGGACGGGATTTCCGGGCCACGGCTCACGGGCAACGCCCTTTGTGACAACCGCGCCAAGCTCCGAGAGGGAATAAAACCCGCTGAATTCCTCCCCCGATCCAAACGTACCGGAGGCCGTCATCACAGGGTTTTTCAATTCCACGCCTGCAATCACTACACTTGTCTTCATATCTCCACCTCCGTGCTTCGGAAGACCGGACCTTCTTTGCAGACCCGCCTGTTCCTCACGTTGGTATGGCTGTCCGTCTCTTTCGTCCCGCAGACGCAGGCGAGGCACGCGCCAATCCCGCAGGCCATCCGTTCTTCCATGGACACAAAGCAGGGGATTCCGTTTTCCTCCGCCCACGCAGCCAGGAAGTGAAGCATCGGTTTCGGACCGCACGCATAGATACGGTCAGCAGAGATGCCCTGTCCACGGATCACGTCCAGCACGTTTCCGCGGGTTCCGCAGGTGCCGTCCTCGGTTGCGATCCACAGGTCATTTTCCTCTGTCCGTTCTTTAAAATCTTCCTCCATAAACGGGGTGCTGCGATATCCCAGCACAACGGTCTTCCTGCACCCGGCAGCCTCCGCCACCCAAAGCATGGGCGGGATTCCGATGCCGCCGCCGACGATCAGAAGGTGCTCTTCTTCCGGAAGATCCATATCAAATCCGTTTCCGAGGGGACCTTCGATTCTGAGGGAGTCTCCTTCCTGCAGACGCGAAAACTCCTCCGTCCCGGTTTCCTTTCCCGTCACCCGGTATACAAGGCGAAGCGTTCCGTCCGCCGGGGAAGCACTGCAGATACTGATCGGGCGCGGAAGAATGCGGCTTCCGTCGCTGCACCAGAGAAGGACAAACTGCCCCGGGGCTGCCTCTGCAGCTATTTTTTCGGTCTGAAGCAGGAGGCTGAAGATTCCGTCTGAAAGCTGCTCCTGCCTGATTACCCTGCTGTCTTCAACATACTTCATGACTTATTCTCCAATGCACTGCGGATGTCTTCGATCATTGCTGCTGCCGCGCTTCTCGCCGCCTCCGCATATCCTTCCTCTCCGAAGGAAGCATATTTTTCCTGTTTCCATGCGGCGATAATGCCGCGGGAGGAGTTCACGATCGCACCGAGTCCGTCGTCATTGAAAAAGTGTACGAGATCTTTTCCTGTTCCACCCTGGGCGCCGTACCCGGGAACCAGGATAAATGTATTTGGCATAACGCGGCGCAGGGCTTTTCCCATCTCGGGATAGGTAGCACCGACGACCGCACCGATATAACTGTAGGAATCGCCCATCAGCTCCTGCCCCCATTCGGCCACTTTTTCGCCGACCCGGACATAGAGGGGTTTCCCGTCGATCAGCTGATCCTGAAATTCGCCGCTCGACGGATTGGAAGTCTTGACCAGAATAAAGAGACCTTTCTTCTCCTCCCGGCAGATTTTGATGAACGGCTTTACGCCATCCGATCCAAGGTAGGGATTGACCGTCACAAAATCCTCGTCAAAGCCGGCAAAACTGCTGCTGCCGATTCTGACCTTTCCGAGATGTCCGGCTGCATATGCCTCCGACGTTGAGCCGATGTCGCCCCGCTTTACGTCACCAATCACGATGAGCCCTTTTTCGTGGCTGTAATCCACCGTGCGCTTGAACGCATTTACGCCGGGAACGCCGAACTGTTCGTACATGGCAATCTGCGGCTTGACCGCCGGAACGATGTCGCAGACCGCATCGATGATTCCTTTGTTAAACTGAAAGACCGCTTCGGCCGCTCCTTCCAGGGTTTCTCCGTACTCTCTGAATGCTTCCGCTGTGATTTTTCCGGGGATGTAGGACAGCATCGGATCCAGTCCGACGACCACCGGCGCATGCGTTTCCCGGATGCGTTTTACCAGTTTATTTATCATATCTGTATACTTCCTTTCCTCCGCAGATGGTGCGGACGATGCGCCCCTTCACTTTGCGTCCGTGGAACGGTGTGTTTCGTCCTTTGGAGGCAAATGTGTTTTTGTCTATCGTATATTCGGCGTCCGGATCGATGATCACGACATCCGCCGGGCTCCCCACCTTCAGTGTTCCGCAGGGAAGGCCCAGGATCTTTGCCGG
>CACYBV010000395.1 GCA_902772745.1 uncultured Eubacteriales bacterium | reverse complement strand
CGAGCGCTCTTGCGATCGCAACGCGCTGCTGCTGCCCGCCGGAAAGTTCCGAAGGCCTTCTTGCCATCAACTGGTCGATCTGGACAAGTTTTGCGGCTTCCAGCGCTTTCGCCTTCATTGCCTGCCGTGTCATTTTCTCCGGTCCGCGGAGGTTCCCCAGGGGAAACATAATATTTTCCTCGACGGTCAGATGCGGATAGAGCGCATAGTTCTGGAAAACAAGTCCGACGCCCCGGTGCTCGGGTTCGAGTCTTGTAACATCCAGGTCGCCGAAGAGGATTTTTCCTTCTGTCGGTTTCTGCAGTCCGGAGATCAGGTTCAGCGTTGTCGACTTCCCGCAGCCTGATGGCCCAAGAAGCCCGATCAGCTTCCCGTCCGGGATTTCAAAGTTAAAATCTTTGACGGCGACCACATCCGGACCGCCTTTTGTGCGGTTCGGAAATATCTTCGTCAGATGCTCGAGTACCACTTTCATAACTTGTCCTCCTGCAGTGTATGAAAACTTAGCCTGATCATAGCAGAATCGGACTGAAAATGCAATCTTACTTTTCTTTAAGTTTGGCCGGCGGCCCCAGGATTTATGAAAGAAAACATGTATGCTTCCGCCGGTTTTTATAACAGACTGACAAAAGCCAGATAACTGTCCAGCGAAAGATCCGAGCCGATGGCGGATATGATCAGAATCTCTGCGAAAACCGGAAGGAGATCCGGAGGGCAGTTTTTACGGAATTTCAGGAAGAGCTTTTCCAAACGCTCTATAATCATGGCACGGAAGCGGCGGTGGAAACTGTTTCTCGCACTTTCGTAACGCGATCCCCGGCCGTAAGCCATCCAGACGGATTCGAACAGCCGGATGAAAGCCCGAAGCTCCGTATACAGCGCCAGACAGCCCTCATTGAAGCTGTCCGCGTTTTCCACGGCGCTGTCCATCTGCCGCAGGGTTTTCTGCCAGTCTTCCGACATGACGGCGGCTGTTACGGCTTCCTTGGTCGGAAAGTAGTTGTATATCGTTCCGATCGCAATGCCGGCTTTGCCGGAAAGCGCGCGGATTGAGAAGGCCTCGTCGGAAATCAGAATTTCCTTTGCGGCTGCGATAATCTTTTCCCGGACATTTTCAAGAACTTTTGGCATGGAAGAGCAACTCCTTTTCATGTAAGATGAACACGTTCATATTACAATAGGGCTTAAGAAAAAGCAAGTAGGAGAATTCACGGCATTTTCGTATCATAACAGGCTCTTCCTTTTTCGGATGAATCGTGCTATGATGGGGAAAGTTTCAGGAGGGAAAACATCAATGAATATCTATGAAGAGAGAAAGAGCATCAGAAAATACCGGCCGGAAATGATCCCGGAAGAAAGCCTCCGGGAAATCCTTGAGGCGGGGCGCCTGGCGCCGAGCGCCAAGAACCGACAGCCCTGGAAATTCCTGGTTGCGTCGGGAGATAAAAAAGAGGAGATCTGCGCCCTGATGGAACAGGGCATCGCAAAAAAGAAGAAATCGAAAATGATGCCGGACAAGTTCAAAAAGGGCCTCGCAAGCGCGGAGAATACACTTCGGATTATGCGCGAGGCGCCGGTTCTCGTCCTTGTTATGAATACGCATTCCGGCGATCCTTATAAGCCGCTGATGTTCGGAAAACGCGTCTCGGAAATCCATGATTCGCTTTCGATCGGCGCCGCCGTTGAAAACATGTGCCTTAAAGCTTACGAACTCGGGATCGGTTCTCTATGGATTGGAAATACGGTTTTTGCCCACAGTGAAATCACATCGTATCTCGGCAGAAAAGACCAGCTGTCCTGCGCCCTTTCCCTGGGCTTCCCGGATGAAAAACCCGCAGGCCGGCCGCGTAAGAGCTTTGACGAAACGGTGGAATTCCTGTAAAGGGGTCGGATCTGCCATCGGGGTACATCCGCCTGTATCGGGTTCATGCCCGTTTCCGGCTGCCGTTTTTCAGAAGTTCCAGGATCGTTTCCGCTTCTTTCGCTTCTTCTGTTTCCGCAATGCCCCGGTAGCGGGCTTTCACATAGAGCGTACGGAGCCTTATTTCCTCTGATTCGTATTCGGAACCTTCGGAAAAGCGCAGGACATCGAGAGATGTGTCTCCCGGAACACGTTTCAGGCCTTTTTCTTCCTGAAGTGAAAGGTATTCGCGGTAGCAGGCGCGGATGCGCTCGGACGGGGTTCCGCCATGTGCCTTTTTTCTCTTTTTCCGGGCATAGCGCGTGAATTTTCCGCCGATGATGCCGCCCTCATCCTGTATGGGCGCCGGTTTTTTCCGCCGAAGAAACAGGACCAGCACAACTGCCGCAGCCGCGAGTACGGCGATAAAGACAATCGGGATGATGATCCGCCAGTCCGCATGAACCGCCGGATCATAGGGGATTGCGCCGGGAGAAACGGTTTCCGCTGCCGCGGCGGATTCTTCGGCAGCGCTTTCGACAGCGGCCTTTGTTTCTCTCGCGGCCTGTTCCGGATCGCTGAATAAACCGTAAATCCAGGTGAAGAAGCCGGAAATCAGGCTGATCACGAATCCGACGGGCAGAAGCAGGATTTCAAATGCTTTTCTCAGGTTGTAGACAAGCAGTATGATGCCGACTGTGAGAAGACCGGCTGCGGGAATCGGCAGAAGTTCCGTGATATTCAGGAGGACCCACCTTCCCGAAGCCCCTTTTCCGATCCGGCTCATCCGAAGGCCGATGATGTACAGGAGATAAAAAACGACAGGCAGTATAAAAAACCGGATCCTTTCGGCGTCCGTGATGAGCAGTGCCATAACGGTCAGAAACCCGATGACAAAAAGAATCTTTGCCGCTTTCACGAGGCGCCAGTACTCCCGGCGGAAGCGTCCGAATATGGCCTGAATGAACGCATAGAGAAAAGGCGGCAGAAACAGGAGAAGGACCTTCACGGATATTTCCGGACACAAAATAAGCGCCGGGCCGGTAAAAAGCACCGGGACTGCCCGAAGCACCGGAATTTCCTGCAGCATTTCCGCGAATATCATGCAGGCAAACAAAAGTCCGAGGAAAAGAAGCATCGCCGGCAAAACGGGG
>CACYBV010000394.1 GCA_902772745.1 uncultured Eubacteriales bacterium | reverse complement strand
GACGGCGAGGTCATTGAGCTCGCGGCCGCATGCTTAAGGGTCGTCGCCTTCCTGCAGCCGCCCCAGGTTCTGTGCTGGATTCTCGGCGGCGCGCTTCGCGGAGCCGGGGATACCAAGTACAACTTCTATGTGACAGCCGCCACAAACTGGGGAATTCGGACACTCTTCTCAATTCTTTTGATCCGGGTTTTCGGGCTTGGCGTTGTCGAGATCCAATACGTCGTCCTTGTAGAAGGAATCGTCCGGCTCTTCTTCCTCTTCCTCCGCTACCGCGGAAACAAGTGGCTGGAGATCGGTGTAAAAATCAATGCGTCCCGCTGAATAAATACAGAAGCCGGCGGAAACCGCCGGCTCTTCTCTTTGTTTTCGTTCTGCTTTACTTCTCCGGTACAAACCAGCCATGCGCCGCACAACGTCCCAGATCCCAGGGCTCGGTTCTGTCATGACCCTGCACCTGCGCTGCATTCACATGCAGCTTGTAGCTCCAATAGAAATAGCCGGAGCCCTGATCCCAGGCCGCTTTCTGGGCCGCATCAAGCGCGTTGAAGACCGCTTTCGCTTCATCCTCCGGAAGCTCCGTGAAGGGGACCGGGTTCGAGAGGCACCATTCACCGCAGACTACCGGGAAATACTGCTGCATTTCCTTAATCGCCGGTGCGAAGTTCGTGTTGATATATTCCACAACCTTTTCCACGGTCGGGTCTTCCATCCCGGCCGCCATCATCAGGTACTGATGCGTATCCAGTACGACATTTCCATACTTCTCTTCCTGCATGAAGTCCTTCCACTGCATAATATCAAAGCCGTCGTGGAAAACGACTTTCTTTTCATACGGCAGATACTTCATAATGCGCTCATAAGCCGTCAGATAAAATACGCGCAGCTCCTCCGGCTCATAGCCTTTCGATCCGGCTGCTTTTTCAGGATCCACCGGAACATAGCGGCCAACGATGTGCTTGAACAATTCCTTTGAAATCGGCTCATTCAGGATTTCAATGCCGAACAGGCCTTTTCTGTTTCCGTACCGCTCCGCCAGACGTTCCAGAACCGTATAAACATATTCGATCTCTTCCGGCTCCTGGAAGAACTTGCAGACACCGCTGATACCGCCGTTGTCAAAGCCGTTCTGCGAATCCGGTGCGGTATGCAGGTCGATCAGGATCTGCAGCCCGTAGCGCTCTGCCCAGTCGAAGGCGTCGTCCAGTTCACGAATGCAGCCGACAAAAGGCTCGTAATCGCCGAAGATAAAATACGGCACCGGAATCCGGATTGAATTCAGGCCGAGGGATTTAATGTACGCAAAGTCCCGCTCGGTAATGTACTCCGCACGGTGCCTTCTGATCCGTTCCTCGTAGATTTCCTTCGGAAGCGCTCTCGGAAGGTAGTACTCATCCTCCGCGTCTGTTCCCTCAAACAGTTCCGGGCTCATCCACTTCTCGAGGACCAGCCAGTTGCCAAGGTTTACGCCTTTGATTTTATCCATCGTCTTCCTCCGTTTTTCTTTTAATATAACCGAAATAACACCGCTTTACAAGGGGAATAAGCAGGATGAAAAACAGGACCGCCGTAACGGTTTTCGAAAAACCGTTACGGCGGTCCTGCCCATATACTGTTATTTCAGTCCGAGCTTTTCCTCGGAGATTTCTTTCATCCGGTACTTCAGAATCTTTCCGGCCGCGTTCATCGGGAAATCGTCGACAAACATGAAGTAGCGCGGTACCTTGTGGCGGGCGATCCGCTCATTTCCGTACTGCTTCATCTCCTGCTCATCGGCAGTTTCATTCTCGTGCAGCACAACCCACGCGCAGGCCTCCTCGCCGTAGCGCTCGTCCCTGACACCGATGACCTGGACATCGCGTACCTTGGGATTTGTAAGGTAAAATTCCTCGATCTCCCGCGGGTAGATATTCTCGCCGCCGCGGATGATCATGTCCTTCAGCCGCCCGGTGACCTTGTAGTAACCGTCCGGCGTCCGCTGACAGATATCGCCGCTGTGCAGCCAGCCGTCCTGATCGATGACTTCCGCTGTCGCTTCGGGCATCTTGTAATAGCCCTTCATGATATTAAAGCCGCGCGCGACAAACTCACCGTTCTCGCCGTCCGGAAGCTCAAGTCCGGTCTCCGGGTCGATAATCATGCACTCCACGCCCGGGAATGCGGAGCCCACAGTCTCCACGCGGTGGTCGAGATCTTCATTCACCTCACCCATCGTACAGCCGGGTGCGGCCTCGGTCTGGCCGTAAACGGAAATGATTTCGCGCATGTTCATCTCGACGGAAGCCCGGCGCATCAAATCCGGCGGGCAATTCGAGCCGGCCATAATGCCTGTCCGCATATAGGAGAAGTCCGTCTTCGCAAAATCCGCGTGATTGAACATCGCGATAAACATCGTCGGAACGCCGTTGAAGCAGGTGATCCGCTCCTGTGTGATACAGGCAAGGGACGACTTCGGCGAAAAATACGGGATCGGAGAGAGAGTGCCTCCGTGCGTCATCATCGAAGTCATCGACAGCACCATTCCAAAGCAGTGGAACATCGGGACCTGGATCATCATGCGGTCCGCGGTGGAGAGCCCCATGCGGTCGCCGATGCACTTGCCGTTGTTGACCACGTTGTAGTGCGTGAGCATGACGCCCTTGGGGAAGCCCGTGGTGCCG
>CACYBV010000393.1 GCA_902772745.1 uncultured Eubacteriales bacterium | reverse complement strand
TGCGAGAAAAAGCCTCTGTCGGGTTCATGACCGAGCTCCATATTGCACTTCCAGGATTTGAACGCATCATAGTAGAGGTCGTCATTCGTATACAGCCAGAAGCTGTCGCTGATCTCATCTTCCTTCCGGTCCAGGACGACGCCCTCCTGCTGGAAAGAATAGGTTCCGTTCTTTTCCTTCCGGACATGCCAGGTTCTGTCCAGAAGCGCCGATTCATAAGTGCCGGTTCCGTCGTCGTAAGTGAATTTTCTCGTAATTTTTTTATTCTGAATAAAATCTTTTCGGTCCGCCCAGAATGTGTCAAGAAGCCAGTCGAAACTCATTTTATTGAGACGGTCGCGGCCGATTAAATCTTCGTGCAAGTCGCTGTAGAAAGAGAGCATCGACGTCATAAAGCCATTCTGACCGTTCGGGTTGCCGGTTGGGGTGATCTGGATCGCATAGTAGGATTCGTCCTCGCTCTGCTTGGGTCCGGTCGTCGCGATAAAGTACGGGACTTGCGGAAGCGTAAAGCTGATCCCGGCGTCGTACACATGAAGCGCGGGAAGGTTCAGCGGGAGACTCTCATAGCGTTTGTACCCGTATCTGGACCAGTACTGCGCCCAGGCTGTGTACCAGCCGCAATACGAAATGTCCTTATCTGAATGGTGCTGGGCGCGCATGCCTTCCTCTTTATACAGTTCAACCTTTTGATAAAAGGTTCTCTTTTTGACATCCTCGCCGTTGAACTTTCCGCCTTTGCTGTCGTAACCGAGATCGAGATAATAATATCCGCCGCTCCAGTACATGATTGTCGGATACAGTGTCCCGTCCACGGCGATCGGCGGTTTGCCCTTGTGCCAGGTATAGACTGAAACCTGCTCGCAGTTTTTCGCGATGTCCTGGAACTCCGAGTCGTCGATCGTATAGTCCGCGAAGACATCCGTCACCGGAAGCACAAGCAATAATATGATGATCAGCGCCGCGAAAGCCGCCAGGCGGCGAAGCGGGCGGCGCTTCGTTTCTTTCCTGTTCATGTAGGATTTTCTCCTGTAGTCTGTTTCTTTCTGTCCTGTTACTGTCTTGCTGCAGCATGGCTTCGCGTCTTTTCCGCCCGGATTCCGTCTTGCTGCCGTTTTGTTTGCGTCCGGCTCAGACCCTGTCCGGTTTTTTTAGCACGGCAGTTCCTGTTAACGCTCATTCGGGCGCATTCGAAGCATGATCAGCGGTTTCATCATACATCCGGGAACATGTATAATGTTTCCTGTTTCATCATGAATCAGGGGTAACGCGCGGTAACTTTTTTCTTCAGCAGGCTCCGAAAAAACCGAAGCCTCAGGATACATCGTTTCCGGGCAAGGCGGGAAGCCTGTTCCAAAACGCCTTTGCCCCGAAAACGAATGCACCATAAAAACATATCAGATTGATCACTTGCCCTGAGCCCAGTTCAGAAGCGGAGTGGGCAGAACTCTCAGGAGCATAATCAGGACAAAGATCAGGACGAAGCCGATAATCGCGTTCTTCAGATGCTGTTTTGCTTTTTCACGATCCTGAGGCTCTTCTGCCTTGGCGAATTTCACGCCCAGGATGATGCTGAAGATACTGCCTGCGGCAATGACGATGCCGAGTGCCCAGGGGAAGATCGAGTTGATCAGATTGATAATATTCTGAGCGCCTTCACTCATCGGATCAGTATTAGCAGCAGCATCCATTAATACTCTGTTCAAAAACATTTGTGGTTCCTCCTTTTAATTATGCGTTTTTGTTTTTTACGGCTGTTGAATCAGGGTCTTTTTCCCTTTCCCGTGCCTGCATTATATTACAGGCTGTCCAACAAATGTCCAACAAACCGAAAAAATTTTTAAAATATTAAAAAAACCTGCATTTCCCCGGCTTTTCATAGAAAATGAACGGTTTTTCGGGCTTTTTTGTTATTCGAGGCGTTTCTGCTGGATCCTGTCCATATAGGCTTCCGTCAGGCTTGCCCAGGAATAGGAGCTCATATATTCGCCGCGGTAGGAATTCACGGCATTCATGTCGCCGTCAAGGAAGCGGTACAGGTCGCAGTCGATAAGGTCCTTCCTGATCCGCATCGCGCCGCTCTGGATCTCCAGGATTTCGCTGATGCCCCGGTCCTTGAGCGCCTGCTTTAAGGATCGCACGATCACGTCCATCTGCTTCTGCATCGCCCGGTCATAAAACTCGTCCTCCCAGAGGATGGCGAATGCTTCCGCGCGGGTGACGGAGGAACCCTGGCGGTCTACAAGGTAGGCCATCAGTTCCTTGGCTTTGGATCGGCTGAACACGACCGCCACCCCGTCGGCGAAAAGTTCAAAGGAGCCGAAGGTCTGCACCGAAATGTGCGGGCGCTCTTCCTCCTGCTTTTTCCCGGAAAGCGCATAGTCGATTTCCGCCTTAAGCTGTTCTTTCGTCGTCGGCTTCATGAGATATCCCGAAGCGTGCAGCTTAAAAGCATCCAGTGCATACTCGGAGAATCCGGTCAGGAAAATCACCGCCGTGTCCGGCTGAAGCTCCTTGACCTTCGCGGCAAGCATGAGCCCGTTCATCTCCGGCATGTCGATATCCAGGAGCGCAATG